>CAXTVL010000218.1:0-5067 GCA_964247515.1 uncultured Acetobacteraceae bacterium
GCGCCGCCGCCAGGTCGACCACGACGGCGCCGTCGTCGAGCAGCGCCCCGGCGCGGGGCGGCGTGGCCGGCCGTCCGGCGAGCGGCGGGAACGTGACCAGCTTCATCGGGCCTCCTCCGTATCGGTCCGCAACGCGCGCTCCATGAAGCCGATCAGCCGGTCGAGCACGGCGTCGTCGGACTGGCCCTCGAACAGCGCGCCCGACAGCCGCGCCACCCGCTCGGGGTTGGCCAGCACCACCAGCAGCGTGCCCATGAACGACAGATAGGCCCAATGGATGTCGGCCCGGGCGTGGCCCGGCGCGGCCCGCTCGAGCGCCGCGTTTAACTCGCGCGCGATCGGGTCCAGCAGGTCGGCCACGATGCCGCGCTCGGCCTCGCGCGGGTCGTTGACCTCGCGGGCGATCAGGCGCGTGTAGTCGCGCCCCTCCGGCGTGCCGCGCAGCTCGATCCACGGGCGGGCCAGGGCGTCGAGCACGGCGCGCAGCGACGGCAGCGGCTGCGCCATGGCCAGCGCCAGGCTGGCGCGGCGACGCTCGCTCACCGGGGCGATGCGGCGTTCGAACACCGCGCGGTAGAGCTGGTCCTTGGTGCCGAAATGGTAGTTGATCAGCGCGATCTGCGCGCAGGCGGCGGCGCCGATCTGGCGGATCGAGACGCCGTCATAGCCATATTGCGCGAACAGCCGCTCGGCGCTGCCCAGGATGCGGTCCCGGGTCGGTGCGGGCTTGGGTCGCTCGGCTGCTTGGGCCAACATGACGCCTCCACGATTTGATTAGTCGAACGACTAAATCCTTGTCAACCGCCGCCAGCCTCTGCCACGTTGCCCGCAACGACACCGGGGGAACGCCGACATGGCGAAGTGGGAATACACCAAGGGGCTGCACGAGGTGGGCCAGGGCTTGTGGGCCTACCTGCAGCCGGACGGCTCGTGGGGCTGGAGCAACGCCGGGCTGATCGTGGACGGCGACCAGACCCTGCTGGTCGACACGCTGTTCGACCTCAAGCTGACCGCCGAGATGCTGGAGGCGATGCGCCGCTCGGTGCCGGCGGCCCGGCACATCAACACCCTGGTCAACACCCACGCCAACGGCGACCACTGCTACGGCAACGAGCTGGTGACGGGTGCCGAGATCATCGGCACCCAGGCCACCGCGCACGAGCTGGCCGAGTTCCCGGCCTCGGCGTTCCACCACCTGATGCTGAACGCCCGCGGCGCCGGCCCGGGCGGCGACTTCATCATCGAGCTGTTCAAGCCGTTCGACTTCTCCGGCATCACCCTGGCCGCCCCCACCCGCACCTTCACCGGCCAGCTCGATCTGCGGGTGGGCGGCAAGCGGATCGAGCTGATCGAGGTCGGGCCCGCGCACACCAAGGGCGACACCCTGGTCTACCTGCCGGACGACAAGGTGGTGTTCACCGGCGACATCCTGTTCAACGGCGGCACGCCGATCGCCTGGGCCGGGCCGGTCGCCAACTGGATCGCCGCCTGCGAGCGCATCCTGGCGATGGACGTCGACGTGGTGGTGCCCGGCCACGGCGGCGTCACCGACAAGCGCGCGGTGGCCGCCATGCGCGACTATCTGCGCTTCGTCCACGACGAGGCGCGCGCCCGCTTCGACGCCGGCATGACCGCGACCGAGGCCGCGTTCGACATCCCGCTCGGCTCGTACGCCAAGTGGGACGACGCCGAGCGCATCGTCGTCACCGTGGCCGCGCTGTTCGCGGGGTTCCGCGGCGAGGCGATGGCGTTCGAGCCGATGCCGCTGTTCGCGCAGATGGCGCGGATGCGGCAGGCCCTGGACCATGGCCACGGCCACGCGGGTCACGACCATGGCGCGCGCGCGTAAGAGCCGCTCGGGGAGGGCCGCACATGCGTAACCGCTGGACCGCCTTGGCCATCATCGTCGTCTCGTTCCTGCAGTTCACCCTGAACTGGTTCTGCATCATCCCGGCGTTCGGCGGCATCGTGCGCGACATGGGGCTGTCGTTCCCGCAGGTGGGCGCCATCGTCGGCATGTTCATCGCGGGCTACGGGCTCGCGCACATCCCCGGCGGCTGGCTCGCCGAACGCTACGGCCTGCGCCGCGCGCTGCTGCTGGGCATCGCGGTGGAGAGCGCGGGCGCGGCGCTCAGCGGCTGGGCCACGTCGTTCGACCTGCTGCTGGCGGCGCGCTTCGTCTGCGGCGTGGGCGGCTCGATCTACCTGGGCAGCGCGGTCGGCCTCACCGCGGCGTGGTTCCGCGGCCGCGAGCTGGCGACCGCCAACGCCTGCGTCACCGGGGTCGCGTTCACCCTGGGCGCCGCCATCGGCCTGTTCGCCTGGGGCTCGCTGGTCGCCGCCCTGGGCTGGCGCGAGTCGCTGCTGGTCGGTGCCGTGGTGGGCGCCGCCACCCTCGCCTTCACGGCGGCGCTGTACCCGGCGCCGGCCGACGCCGAAGCGCCGGCACCGGCGAACGACCGGCTTGGCCCGGACGGATTTGGGCAGGGCTCGCTGCGGCGGGTGCTGGGCAGCCGGGTGCTGTGGCTGATGGGGCTGGCGTTCCTGGGCGGCTATGGCGGCTACTTCAGCGCCGCGCAGTTGCTGCCGCACTTCGCCCAGTCGCAGCTCAAGGTCGGCGCCGAGGCGGCGGAGACGCTGAGCGTCATCCTGCTGCTGAGCGGCATTCCCGGCTCGCTGCTGGGCGGCTGGCTGGCCGACCGGATGATCGGCGTGGTGCCGCTGCTGCTGGGCGGCTGCCTAATCGAGGGCGTGGCGCTGGCGCTGGTGCCGTATCTGGGCTTCCCCGGCCTCGAGCTCGCCGCGGTGGCGATCGGCGGCGCCCCGATCGCCGCCTTCGTGGTCTGGGCCAGCATCCCGGGCCAGCTCAGCGGCGCGTTCCGCATCGCCGACGTGCCGACCGCGATCGGCCTGATGCTCACCATCGTGGCGGTCGGCGGCGCGGTGGTGCCGCCGCTGTATGGCTGGGTCGCGGCCACGCGCGGCTACCCGGCGGCCTGGGGGTTCGAGGGCGTCCTGTGCGCGGCGTTCGCGATGGTGGCGCTGCTGGCGCCGGCGCAGCACCGCCGGCCCCGGCTGGCTCCCAACGCCTTGCCGACCAGCCCGCTGCCACGCTGACGGCGCGCCCGCCCACGTTGCCACTCATGCAGCCACCCATGTAGCTTTTGCCACAGACGCCGGCGCCGCGCCGGTGCACCCATGCTGTGCAACGACGCACGTGGGTACAGCATGAATCGCGACAGCGCGGGTTGGCGTCCACTCCCCTCCGGCGAGGCGGCCCGATGAGCCGGGTCGCCGCGCCGCCGCCGGTGCGGCTCGACGTCGCGGTCGACCGGGCGCTGGTCGAGCCGGTCGACGCGGCCACCCGGGCCGAACTCACCACGCTGCAGGCGGCGATGGCGGGCCGCGAGGTGGCGCCCGAGGGCATCGACCCGCCGAGCCTGGTGGGCGAGGTGTTCACCTTCATCATGCCGCGCCTGACGCATCCCGGCGTGCTGCGCCTGGAGCGCCGCCGCCTGCTGCTCGACCGGCTGGAGGCGCGCGCCAGCGCCCACAGTTCCGGGGCACGCAGTCCCGGCGCCGGGAGGGAGCAGGACGGCCTGCTGGCGGGCGGGCTGATGGCGTTGCGCCACGAGCTGCAGAACCTGGCCTTGCTGCGCGGCCGGCGCGACAGCCTGATCGAAGGGTGAGCGGCATGGACGCCGAGCAACGCGACCTGCTGCTGTCCATGGCCTACCTGTATCTGGCCTGCGGGCGCGAGCGCCGGGCGCTGCCGCTGCTGCTGCTGGTGGCGGCCGAGCACCCCGCCGACCGCGACTGCCTGCGTGCCCTGGCCCACTGCTACACCGCCCACGAGCAGGGCGACCTCGCGATGGCGGTGGTGGAGCGCTTGCAGGAGATCGAAGGCGAGCCGCACAGCCGCGGCCTGCTGCTGCTGCGCGCCCGCGCCCTCTACCACCAGTCGCGGCTGGCCGAGGCGCGCGCCTGCTTCGGCCGCGCCGCCGCACTCCCCACCGCGGCCGCCCCCGTCACCGTCGCCGCGGAGGCCGCATGAACCGCGCCATGTTGATGCAGGCGCTGCGCTTCGTGGGCGGACGGCAGGATCTGGTGCTGGTCGCGGTGCTGATGCTGACCGTCAGCATGTTGATCATGCCGATGCCGGCCGGGCTCGCCGACATGCTGATCGCCTGCAACCTCGGCGTCTCGGTGCTGCTGCTGATGGTCGCCGTCTACCTGCGCAGCCCGCTCGACCTCACCGCCCTGCCCGGCATCATCCTGGTCTCGACGGTGTTCCGCCTCGCCCTCGAAGTGACCGTGACCCGGCTGATCCTGACCGAGGCAGACGCCGGCGCCATCGTCGAGACGTTCGGCCAGTTCGTCATCGCGGGCAACGTCGTGGTCGGCCTGGTGGTGTTCCTGATCATCACCACGGTGCAGTTCATCGTCATCACCAAGGGCACCGAGCGGGTCGCCGAAGTGGGCGCCCGCTTCACGCTCGACGCGCTGCCCGGCAAGCAGATGAGCGTCGACGGCGACCTGCGCTCGGGCGACATCGACCAGGCCGAGGCGCGCCGCAGGCGCGGCGACGTCGAGCGCGAGAGCGCGCTGCACGGCGCCATGGACGGCGCCATGAAGTTCGTCAAGGGCGACGCCATCGCCGGCCTCATCATCATCCTGGTCAACCTGGTGGGCGGCATCGGCATCGGCGTCGCCCAGCACGGCATGGCGATCGGCGACGCGCTGCGCACCTACACGCTGCTGACCGTGGGCGACGCGCTGATCTCGCAGATCCCGGCGCTGCTGCTCTCGCTCACCGCCGCCGTGGTGGTGACGCGGGTGGGCGGCCACGGCATCGACCTCGGCCGCGACATGGTGGGCCAGCTCACCGCCGACCGCGGCGCGCTGCGCCTCGCGGCCGCGGTGCTGGTCGCCATGGCGGCGATCCCCGGTTTCCCGAAGCCGGTGTTCCTGCTGCTGGCGGTAGGCTTCGTCGCCGCGAGCAAGCCGGATTGGCGGCGCCTGGGGCGCCTCGTGGGCATCGGCCGCAAGGAGGCCGCGGTCGAGGCC
>CAXTVL010000219.1:0-3141 GCA_964247515.1 uncultured Acetobacteraceae bacterium
CGCCAGGCGGTCGGCGGCCTGGCGGCGCCCGGCGCCGGCGTTCGGCAGGCCGAGCAGCTGCACCGGCGCCCTGGCTAAGAACGTTGGCGCCTGGCGCACGCCGCCGAACGCCACCGCCGGCTGCACGGGGGCCGGCTGCGCAGGGGCTGGCTGCACCGGGGCCGGCTGCGCCGCCGGCGAGCGCATGGCGCCTCCCGGCATCGCCGCCAGCCACGAGGCGACCGGCGCCGCCTCGGCAGATTGCTGCGGCTCGCGCGAGGGCGGCTGCGCCATCAGCGCCTCGACCTTGCGCTCGTACGGTTGGCCCAGCTCCGGCGTGGCCGAGTGGTAGTTGGCGGTGGCCTGCTGCCAGCTTCCAGCCTGCGCCTTCAGCTCGCCCAGGAATTTCGCCGCGTACTCGGCGTTGCGCACCGGGTCGAACGCGTCCTCGAGCGAGGCGAACGCGCCGGCGTGGTACATCAGGTTGACCTGCATACAACCCACGTCGATCGACTGCACGCCTTGCGCCCGCAGCGCCTGCACCGCGGCGATCGCCTCGACCTTGGTGTCGTAGACGTGGCCCACGCCCTGCGCGTTGATGCTCCAGGGCCACGCCGCGACCTCGCCATTCGGCATCCGCCGGCCGCTCTCGACCAACGAGATCGCCACCATCATTCCGTCCGGCATCCCGGACGCCGTCTCCTGCCGCTTGATCGCGGCGCGGCACTGCTGTTCCGGCGCCGCCGGCTGCGCGAACAGGCGTGGCGCCTGCAACCACAGATCGGCCTTGGCCGGGCAGGCCATCGCCGCGAGCGACGCCAGCGCGAGCAGGGCGACGCCGGCTCGGCGGCAACGACGGGTCCAGGGACGGGGATGCAAGCTCATGCCCCCTTCGTCCCACGCCGGGGTTAACCCGACGTGTGCGCCAGGCCCGCCTTTACGATTATCCGGCGGCGGCGGCCTGGCGGTGCAGGGCCTGCAGGAACGCCGCGATGTTGCCGCCGTTGCCGCTCAGGTAGCTGTAGTAGTCGGCCCGCTGGGTCTGCCGCAGGCTGGTGCCCTCGGCCTTCACGTCGACGATCTTCGGCTGGCCGGAGGCGGTGCTGACGATCCACTGCACCTGGTTGGGCGGGTTGCCCGGCCGTGTCACCGTGGTGGCGACCGCGGTGTCGGCACCCTGCGGCGAGGACCGCCCGAGCGCGAAGGTGACGCCGCGGTACTCGCCGATCCGCCGGGTGATGCTGTTGGACAGCACGCGATGGAACAGCGTCACGTATTCCTGCTGCTGCGCCGAAGTCGCCTTGCGCCAGAACGCGCCGAGGCAGAACTGCGCGATCTCGTTGACGTCGACCCGCTGGTCGACCAGGGCCAGCAACTGCGCCCGCTTCTCTTGGGTCGAGGCGCCGCTGTTGACCACGCCCACCAACATCTTGCCGGTCTCGTCCACGAACGCGGTGGCGTTGGCCGATTGCGCGTGACCGGCGTGGGCCAGCCCGGCCACCGCCAGGCCGAGGCAGGCGGTGGTCAGGAAGTGGCGGCGTGTCGGCATGATGGTCTCCGATCCTGGCATACTATGGAGTGGGAGCGGCGGCGGCCGGCCGCACGCCGAGCGGCGTGGTCTGGAACGGGGTGTCGGGCGTCCTGGAATCGGGTGTGGCGGCCGGCTGCGGTTGCGGCTGACTGGGGAACCAGGCGGGCACGGTGGCCCGGTCGTCGTCCCGGGTCTCCTGGATCTGGGCGGCCCGGTGCTGCCGGTACAGGCTGCGGAAGGTGGCGTAGGGGTCGAGCGCCCCGGCCTTGATCTGGTCGATGGTGCCGACGAGGCCGGCGCGGGTGTCGATGGCGTTCAACGCGAACCGCCCCGCTTCCAGCCCCGTCACCGCGGCGCCCTGGCCGATCCAGGTGAACGGGTCGAGGCCGGTGTCGGCGGCGATGCCGGTCGCGTCGCGCGGGTCGGACGGGCCGAACAGCGGCAGGAACAAGTATGGGCCGGACTCGAACCCCCAAAGCGCCAGGGTGACGCCGAAATCGGTGGAATGCGCCGGGTAGCCCCAGTCGGTCGCGACGTCGAACACGCCGGCCACGCCGACCGTGGAGTTGATCAGCAGGCGCATCAGCGTGTCGCCGGCGCGGCGCGGCTTGCCCTGCAGCATGTCGTCGGCCAGCGTCACCGGGTTGCTGAGGTTGACCAGGAAGTTGTGCGTGTGGGCCCGCACCGTGGGCGGCAATACGTAGTTGTAGGCGACCGCCGCGGGCCGCAGCACCACGGTGTCGAGCCCGTCGTTGACCCGGTAGAAGAAGCGGTTGGTGGGCTCGATCGGGTCGTTGACGTTCTCGGCGTCGGCCGTCGCCGCGGAATCGGTGGGCTTGCCGGCACATCCTCCCAGCAACACGGGCGAGGCGAGTGCCGTCGCCACGAGCAGGCCACGGATCAGGGCGGCGGGCTTTGGCACGCGCATCGTCTCTACCTCGACTGGCCGGTGGGGCGCTGGGCGGTTACGGGCGGATCGGCTGGCGCGGCGCCGGCGCGCCTGGGGTGCAAAGGATGCTGCATGACGACACTCGACCGCGACCGACCTCGTGAGTCCCGCATACAGCGGTTCGCCACCGACGCCAAGCGCCAGGCATGGAACCATGTCGTGTGCGATGTCCACCGCTTGACGCCGGGGGCGCCAGGGGCGATGGGCAAGTTGCGCTCGGTCGCGTCGCGCCCAACATGCTGCGCTCCACAGGATTTCGGTATGCCCAAGATGCACGAGCGATGGATGCCCGAGCGATGACCATCCCCTTCGAAGGACTCGCCATGGCCGAACGCGCGGAGCTGCCGGTGCTGGAGCGGTGGCTGACCGGGCCGCGCTTCGCCGCGGTTCCGGCGGCCGACGCGGGGCTGCCGGCGCCCGCCTTGTCGTTCGAGTTCTTCCCGCCCCGCACCGACGCGCTCGACGCGCAGCTCTGGGCCTGCGTGCGACGGCTGGAGCCGCTGCGGCCACGCTTCGTGAGCGTCACCTACGGTGCCGGCGGCACCACCCAGGGCCGCACCCACGCCACGGTGGCGCGCCTGGTGCGCGAGACGTCGCTGACACCGGCCGCCCACCTCACCTGCGTCGGGGGCCCCCCCGGCCCCGGGGGCGCCGGGGGGGGGGCGGGCGGGGGCGCCCGGGG
>CAXTVL010000219.1:3151-5052 GCA_964247515.1 uncultured Acetobacteraceae bacterium
CCACATCGTGGCGTTGCGCGGCGACATGCCGGGCGAGGCGAGCTATGCCCCGCATCCCGGCGGCTACGCCTATGCCGCCGACCTGGTGGCCGGCCTGCGCCGGGTGGCGCCGTTCGAGATCTCGGTGGCCGCCTATCCGGAGACCCATCCCACCGCCGGCAGCGCGCAGCACGACCTCGACAACCTGAAGCGCAAGCTCGACGCCGGCGCCACCCGGGCCATCACGCAGTATTTCTTCGAGGGCGAGACGTTCCTGCGCTTCCTCGACCGCTGCCTGGCGGCCGGCATCACGGCACCGATCGTGCCGGGGATCATGCCGGTGTCGAACTTCGCGCAGGCGGCGAAGTTCTCGGCGATGTGCGGCGCCTCCATCCCGGACTGGATGGCGCGGCTGTTCGAGGGCACCGAGAACGACCCGGAGACCCGACGCATGATCGCCGCCGCCACCGCCGCCGAGCAGGTCCGCCTGCTGCAGGCCAACGGCATCGACGAGTTCCACTTCTACACGCTGAACCGGCCGGACCTCGTGTACGCCATCGCGCACATCCTGGGCGTCCGTCCCAGCGCCGCCGCCGCGAATTGAGCGAGGGCGACTACCTCGCCCGCCTCAACCCGGAGCAGCGGGAGGCGGTCGAGACGCTCGACGGTCCGTTGCTGGTGCTGGCCGGCGCCGGCACCGGCAAGACGCGGGTGCTGACCACCCGCTTCGCCCACATCCTGCTGAGCGAGCGGGCGTATCCGAACCAGGTGCTCGCCGTGACCTTCACCAACCGCGCCGCGCGCGAGATGCGCGAGCGGGTCGGCACGATCCTGGGCCGCCCCGCCGAGGGGCTGTGGCTCGGCACCTTCCACGCGCTGTGCGCGCGGATGCTGCGCCGGCACGCCGAGCAGGTGGGCCTGACGTCCAGCTTCAACATCCTCGACAGCGACGACCAATTGCGGCTGCTGAAGCAGGTGATGGACGCGGCGCGGCTCGACCTCAAACGGTTCACGCCGCAGGCGATGATGGCGTTGATCCAGCGCTGGAAGGACCGCGGTCTGACTCCAGGGCGGATCACCGCCGCCGAGGACAGCGACTTCGCGAACGGGCGCGGCACCGAGCTGTACGCCGCCTACCAGGAGCGGCTGCGGGCGCTCAACACCGCCGATTTCGGCGACCTGCTGCTGCACATGACCGAAATCCTGCGCACCAGGCCCGACGTGCTGGCGCAGTACCACCGCGCCTTCCGCTACATCCTGGTCGACGAGTACCAGGACACCAACGTGGTGCAGTACCTCTGGCTGCGGCTGCTGGCGCGCGAGCGGCGCAACATCTGCTGCGTGGGCGACGACGACCAGAGCATCTACTCCTGGCGCGGCGCCGAGGTGGAGAACATCCTGCGCTTCGAGCGCGACTTCCCCGGTGCCCGCGTCGTGCGGCTGGAGCGCAACTACCGCTCGACGGCGCCGATCCTGGCCGCCGCCGCCGGGCTGATCGCGCACAACGAGGACCGGCTCGGCAAGACGCTGCGCTCCGGCCGCAACGACGCCGCCGGCGAGCGCGTGGCCGTGGTGGCGCTGTGGGACAGCGACGAGGAGGCGCGCATGGTGGGCGAGCGGATCGAGGCGTTGCGCCGCGACGGCCACGCGCTGTCCGAGATGGCGGTGCTGGTGCGCGCCGGCTTCCAGACCCGCGCCTTCGAGGAGCGGCTGATCACGCTGGCGATCCCGTACCGGGTGATCGGCGGTCTGCGCTTCTACGAGCGCGCCGAGATCCGCGACGCCATCGCCTACATGCGCCTGCTGCACCAGGGCGCCGACGACCTGGCGTTCGAGCGCATCGTCAACACGCCGCGCCGGGGCGTGGGCGACACCGCGCTCCGCACCCTGCACGCGGCCGCCGCGCGCGCGGCGTGCCGCTG
>CAXTVL010000220.1:0-775 GCA_964247515.1 uncultured Acetobacteraceae bacterium
GGTCGGCATCGCCGCCGCCGCGCCGGCCCGAGCGTGACGGCACGCGCCCGAGCCGGCCCACCATCCATTCGAGCCCGCGCAGGGCCGCCCCGCACGCGGCGACCAGTCCCGCCAGCAGCACCGCGCCGGCGCATCCGGGATACCAGCGCGCCAAATCGGGATCGTCGAGCCAGCGCAGCACCTGCACCGCGAGTGGCGGCGGCGTGCCCGGCCCCAGCACCAGCGCCACGTCCACCACCGACAGCGAGAACGCCAGCACCGCCAGCACCGGCAGCCGTAGCTGCGGCCAGACCAGCGGCCAGACCACCAGCAGCCACGCCCGCCATGGCGCGTAACCCAATGAGGCCGCCACCCGCAACGAAGGCTCCGGGTTCGCCTGCGCCAATGCCGCGAACACCATGAGCAACAGGTATGGCGTCTCCTTGAGCCACAGGCCGAGCACCAGCGCCGCTCCCCAGTGGTCATGCACCAGGGCGATGTCGGGGGGCACCGACCAGCCGGTGAGGCCGGGCGAGACCAGGCGCACGGCCCAGCCGCTCGGCGCCACCAGGAACGCGAATCCGACCGCCAGCGCCGCATGGGGGGTCGCCAGCATCGGCGCCAGCGCCGCCTGCGCCAGCCGCGACACCGCACTGCGCCGCGCCGCCACCGCGAGCGGCACTGCGGTGAGCAGCGACAGCGTCGTGGCGGCGATGCCGGTGCGCAACGTCAACGCCACGCTCGCGCCCAGTCCCGGCCAGGCCAGCAGCGCCCGCCACGGATCGAGCGAGAGTTG
>CAXTVL010000220.1:785-5047 GCA_964247515.1 uncultured Acetobacteraceae bacterium
TGCGTGCCGCCCAGCGCCGCCAGGATGCCTAACGCCGGCAGCACCGTCGCCAGCAGCCCGCTGCCGACCGGCAGCAGCAGGATCGCCAGCAGCAACGTCCTCAGCGCCAAACCTTCAACGAAGGACCCGCCGCTCCCAGTCGGCGGCCAGCCGGGTCATCCAGCTCGGGTGTGGCTCCTGGCGGGGTGCTCCGAGTTCGGCCACGGTGAGCAGGCCCGACGGTTGTGGCAGCGCGTCGCACCGGGCCCGGTCGGCGGGCGCCAGCCGGCCGAGCGCCAGCACCGTCGGGCTGCCGAGCCGTCGCGGGTCGGCCGCGAAGGCCTGCGCCTCGGGCGAGAGCAGGAAATCGGCGAGCAACAGCGCCGCGTCACGGTGCGCGGCGTTGAACGGGATCGCCACGAAGCTGCAATTGCCCAGCGTGCCGCCGTCCAGCACGTAGGCGCGCGCGGTGGCGGGCAGCGTGCCACGGGCGATGCCGCCAGCCGCCTCGGCGGGGTCGAACGACGGATACAGGTCGAGCTCGCCGTCGCCGAACAAGCTGGCTTGCGCCGGGCCGCTGGCCGGGAAGTCGCGCCCGCCATGCCAGAGGTTCGGCCGCATCGCGTCATACCAGGTCCAGAGCGGCGCCGTGGCGGCGGCGTAGGCGGCATCGTCGGCGGGGTGCCGCAACGCTCCCTCGTCCGGTGCCAATTCGAGCAGCGCCTGTTTCAGGAAGGTGGCGCCCATGAAGTCGGTGGCGACCGGGTGGGTGAGCCGCCCGGGATGTGCCGCCGCGTAGCCCTGCATCGCCACCATGCTGCGCGGCGGCCGCGCCAGCCGGGCCGCGTCGTGCACGAACACCAGTTGCGCCATCCGCCACGGCACCTCCGTGCCGTCGGTCGGCACGGTGAAGTCGGTGACGGTCGCGGGATTGCCGGTGCGGTCGATCAGCGCCGCGTTCGGCAGGAGGCCGAGCACGGGGCCCGACAGCAGGCCGCCCTGGCGCATGGCGAGGAAGTTCGGGCCGTTGATCCAGACCAGGTCGACCGAGCCGCCCTCGGCGCGTCCGGCCGCCTTCTCCGCCAGCACGCGGGCCACCGCCTCGGCGGTGTCGGTCAGCCGCACGTGGCGGACCGAGACGCCGTACAGCGCCCGCATCCGCGTGTCTGCCCAGGCGATGAAGGCGTTGGTGCGCTCGTCGCCACCCCAGGCGTTGAAGTAGATCGTCTGCCCGCGCCCACGCGCGCGCACGCCGGCCCAATCCACATTGTCGGCGTGGGCCGTCCACGGCGCGGCGATGGCGGCCAGCAACACGGCGCGACGGCGGATCAAGCGGCGAGTTCCTTGGTGGCGAGTCGCCGGTCGCGGATGGCGGCCAGGACCGGCGCCAGCACCTCGGCGTGGAAGGCGTCGCAGCCGATGCACAAGTTGGCGTACGCCGCGCCCTGTGGCGTCTGCGTGTGCGAGCGGGCGCGGAACTCGGCCTCGCTCCAGCCATGTGCCAGGCCCATCCTGTCCGGCTGGCCGTGGTTGATCGCCGCCAGCGCCGGCTCGTGGCGCAGGCTGTCGAGGATGTCGAGCAGCGTCTCCTCGGTCAGGTTGCCGAGCGCCGCGCCGGTCTTGACGCAGCATGGATAGACCGACCCGTCCGGCTCGATCGACACTTCGGAGCCGACTTGGCCGTGGTCGAGGAAGCCCTTGCCGCCCGACCATTGGGCGCAGAAATTGTCGGCGAGCGTCGCCGTCGACAGGCCATGGCTCCAGGCGCGGCCGCGCGGCCACAGCTTGCCGATCCACATGTCCGGGGTGGCACCGAAGAAGCTGTACACCGGGCCGTCCTCCTGGTGCCAGGCGCGCACCGGCGCGGCGTGGCCGGAGGGCCGCATCCCGGCGGCGTCGAACATGGCGGCGAGCGTGCGGGTCAGGGCCGCCTGCCGCGCGGCACCCTGGTGTCCCACGTGGAAATCGTCGATCCCGGCGACCGAGATCATCCACACGCCGCGCTGCAACAGTTCGCCGACGATGGTGGGCGTCAGCAAGTCGCCGGTGGTCTGCACCACGACCCGCACCCCGCCCGCATCCCGGTAGCGGTCGCGCAACGCGTCGATTGTTGGGTAGGTGACGGACTCGCGCACCGCGTCGAGCAACGCCTCGCCGCCCGACAGCACGACGCGGCCGACCCGTTCGGTCGCACCGTCGCGATAGGTCATGCGCGGCGGCAGGTTGGCCAGCACGCGCGGCGCGTTGCGCTGCGCCTGGGCCACCACCGCGTCCAGCTCGGCGCGGACATACGGGCGGAAGCGCGTCTCGTAGCAGTGGCGGCAGGCGCGATGGCACGCCCAAGCCAGCACCCAGTAGATCGATTCCATTCTCGCGACCTGCCCTCGCCCAATCCGCGCTAGCTATGCCGCGCCGAGGATGCCGGTTGCAAATTGGCCTCCCGCGGCGAGCCGGCTTGGCCTAGAAGCACGCCTTGCAGGAACTCGGAGGAACTCTGATGAAACGATTGATGGCCGGGGTCGCGGCGCTCGGCGTGATCGGCTCTTGCGCCGCGCAGGCGCAAGTCCGCTGCACCGTGCCGGAAGACCAGGTGGCGTTCGAGGTTGGCGCGCTGAAGAGCGAGATGACGGTGCTGGCGACGAGCTGCCCCGGGGCGGACAAACAATACAACGCCTTCGTCGAGCGGTTCCGGCCGCAATTGCTGTCGAGCGACGCCGCGGTGAATGCATGGTTCAAGCGCAGCTATGGCCGCACCGCGCAACGCGAGTACGACAGCTACATCACCACGCTGGCCAACGCCCAGTCCCAGGTCGGGCTGCACCAGGGCACCAACTTTTGCCCGCGCACCGACATGATCTTCGACGAGGCGATGGGGCTGAGCGATGGCGGCGTGTTGCCGCAATACGCGGCCGGCAAGGACGTGCTGCCGTCCGACGTCGGCGCCTGCCAGCCGCCGGTGGTGGGGGTGCAGGCGCGCGCGCGGCGGACGGCGGGCAAGCACAAGTAGGAGCGGGGCGCTACGCTGGCTTCTTCTTCGGGACGATCTTGCGTAGCGGCTTCTTGGGCACGGGCTTCGGCGGCGGGGCTGCAACTGGCGGCGGTGCCGGCGGTGCCGCGACCGTCGCCGCGACCTGTATCGTGGCGTTGCCCGGCAACAGCGTCACCGTGAACGCGTCGTTGCCGCCGAAGCCGGGCTCCGGCGTGTAGTCGATCCGGGTGTCGTCACCCACGGAATGCACATAGACCTTGCCGTGGTCGGCGCGTGTGGTGAGCAGGCCCGCGGTAAATGGCGTGGGGCCATCCTGATGCACGGAGACCGCGCACCAGCCGCCGTCGTTGGCCAAAGTCATGGTGACGGCCGATGGCTTGCCGGTTGCCGGGCCGAGTGCGGCCGGCGACACCTTGCAGGTTTTCGCGGCACCTTCCTGATCGACGGCATAGACAGGCAGTGGGGTGTGCGCGGGTGGCTTGTTGACGCATCCCTGCAGGACGGCGGCACCAAGACCCAGGACAAGCCACGCGCCATGCCGGCGGCTTGGCGGTGCTGGGCGGTCAGCGATGCTCAAATTCGTCATCCTCGTCGTTGCGAGCGCGCGGACTACACCGTGCGCGTCGCCAAAGCGAGGGCCATTGCGCGGACGTTACACAAATTCCGCCAGGCGATAACGATGGTTGCGGGGACAGGATTTGAACCTGTGACCTTCAGGTTATGAGCCTGACGAGCTACCGGGCTGCTCCACCCCGCGGTGGTGGTGGTGGTGGTGGTGTGGGGGTTGGTGTCGGCTGGAGGACCTGGCGGCGACCTACTCTCCCGTGCCTTGGGGCACAGTACCATGGGCGCTGGGGGTTTTCACGGCCGAGTTCGGGATGGGATCGGGTGGTCTCTCCCCGCCATGGCCACCAGGTCGTCCAGCCGGCACGTGCCCGTGTGGCGGGCGGCGTGGCGGTTGGGTGTGGCAGGTTCCGGTGCGTATGTGTGGGGGTGGTCGCGCGGGGGTTCGCGGCGGTCATCCTGGGTGTGGATGGCTGCTGCGCATGGTGGTTGGGCTGGCGGTGGGGTGAGCCGATCGGGCGATTAGGACCGGTCAGCGCGCGCGTTGCCGCGCTTACACACCCGGCCTATCGACGTGATGGTCTATCACGGCCCTCGGGGAGACCTGGTTTCGAGGTGGGTTTCCCGCTTAGATGCTTTCAGCGGTTATCCCGTCCGCACATAGCTACCCGGCGATGCCGCTGGCGCGACAACCGGTGCACCAGAGGTGCGTCCATCCCGGTCCTCTCGT
>CAXTVL010000221.1:0-2207 GCA_964247515.1 uncultured Acetobacteraceae bacterium
CCGCGCTGCAGGCCTGGCCGGCGCTGGCCGGCGTCGAGGTCCTCGCCGCCTCCGCCGTGCCCACGTCGGGCGCCAGCCTGCCGGTGCTGCTGGTGCAGTCGCCGGCGGAGCGCAAGACCAGCCTCGGCCGCGGCCTGCCGATGTTCATTACGGTGGCGCAGCTCAACGTCGTGGCGCGGGTGTCCAACGCCCGGGCGGCGCAGGCGGAGGCGGACCTCGACCGGCTCGTGGACGCCGTGCAGGCGGCGCTGCTCACCGACTACGCCCTGCTGCAGCTCGTGCAGCAGTTCCCCGAGGTCGAGACCCGCACGGCGCTCACCGGCGAGGCGCGCGCTTACGTCGCCGAGGCCGAGGTCGTGATGCACTGCGAGCTGTTCGAACGCTACGACCCGGCGCTGGGGGCGCCGATGGCCGGGATCGACTTGCAACTGATCCGTAACGGACAGGTCCTGGCCGGGGCGGACCTGCCGCTCGGCCCCCTGTAATTCTATTGGAGGCTTCCATGTTCGTCCGCGCCGCCGAGGGCCGCAGGGTCCGCCATCCCGATTCGCTCGCCTTGCTGCGGGAGGAAGGCGAGGACGTGCCGGACACGGAATACTGGTTCCGCCGGCTGAGCGAGGGCGATGTGGAAATCGCGGAAACGGCGCAGCCGTTTGCCGCTGAGGTGGAACCACCCAAGGCTGAGGACGACGCGCCGGACGAAGATCCTGTTGCGGCTGAGCCAGTTGAGCATACTCCGAACGAGGGAGACCCCGAATGACCGTCGCCTTCAAGAACCTGCCCGCGAACGCTCGGGTGCCGGGCTTCTACGCCGAGGTGGACCCGACCCGGGCCAACAGCGGCCAGCGCGCCCGCCGCACCCTCGTCATCGGCACCACGACGGCCGGCGCGGTCCTGCCGGCGGTGCCCGGCCCTGTCTTGATGGCCAGCCTGGCGCAGGCCCGCCTGGTGGGCGGCCCCGGCTCCATGCTGTATGCCATGGCGGCGCAGTACCGCGGCCAGGACGCCTATGGCGAGGTCTGGCTGCTGCCGGTGGCGGCGCCCGCGTCGGGCACGCCGGGCCAGGCCGGCGCCACCCTGGTCACGGCGAACAATGCCGCCGGCACGCTGTCCTGCTACGTCTGCGGCACCCGGGTGCAGATCCCGGTCGCGGCCAACACGCCGGCGCCGGCGCTGGCGGCGAGCCTGGCCGCCGTCGTCAACGCTCAGCCGGACCTGCCGATGACGGCGGCCGTGACGGGCGCCACCGTCACCTTCACCAGCCGCTGGGCCGGCGCCGACGACCTCGACGTGCGCTTCAACGCGCTGGGCGCCGCCGGCGGCGAGGCGTTCCCGTCCGGCGTCAGCGTGTCGCCCGCGGTCGCCGTCACGCTCGGCACCGGGGCGCCCGACATCGGCCCGGCGCTGGCGACGCTCGGCGACATCCCCTTCGACGTGATCGTGACGCCCTACGCGGACACGGCCAACCTCGACGCGCTGAAAGCTTGCCTCTCCGACGGCGGCGGGCGCTGGGCGCCGCAGCGCCTGCTGTTCGGCCATGCGTTCTACGCGCTGCGCGGCGCGCTGGGCACGGTGACGGGGCTGCTCACCGCCCGCAACGACCAGCACGCGAGCTGCCTGCCGTTCCCCGACAGCCCCGACCCGGCCTGGCTTTGGGCCGCCGACCTCGCGGGCACCGTGGCGACCAGCCTGCGCAACGACCCCGGCCTGCCCTTGCAGCACATGGCGATGGGGGTGACGGCGCCGGCGCCGGGCCTGCGCTGGGGCTGGGGCGAGCGCAACACGCTCCTGTATGACGGCGGCGGCGCCTTCGAGGTCGCGCCCGACGGCACGGTGATGCTCTTGCGCCTGCCCACCACCTACCGGCTGAACCCCTCCGGCGTGCCGGACGACAGCTACCTCGACACCGAGACCCTGTTCCAGTTGCAGGACGTGATCGAGTTCCTGCAGGCCGACCTCACCACGAGCTTCGCGCGGAAGAAGCTGGTGAGCGACGGCACGCGCTTCGGGTCCGCCAACCCGGACACCGTGACGCCCGCGATCCTCAAGACGCACGTCCTGGCGCTCTACCGCCTGCTGGAGCTGCAAGGCCGGGTGCAGGACAGCGCCAGCTTCAAGGCCGGGCTGGTGGTGGAGAACGCGGGCGGCGGGCGGGTCAACATCCTGGCGCCGGTGCTGCTGGCGCAGCAGTTGCGCATCATCGCCTT
>CAXTVL010000221.1:2217-5039 GCA_964247515.1 uncultured Acetobacteraceae bacterium
CAACACATGGTCGCCCCCCGTGGGGGGGCGTGGATCGAAACACCAAGCCGTGAGGAGCCAAGCATGAGCAACGCACGCGCCGGCATCGCGTCCCTGACCATCGACGGCTCGAACTTCGACGTGGTGGGCGACCTCAAGTACAACCCGGCCACCATCAAGCGGGAGATGCTGATCGGGCAGTCCGGGCCGCAGGGGCACAAGGTCAGCTACGTCAACGGCTTCATCTCCGCCAAGCTGCGCGACAGCAACGGGCTGACGGTGCGGGACTTCCAGGACATGACCGACGTGACGGTGGTGGGCATCCTGGTCAGCGGCAAGACGGTGAGCGGCTCCGGGCTGACCCAGACCAACGAGCTGGACGTCGATACCATGGAGGCGACCTTCGACATCAAGTTCGAGGGTTGCGTGGAGGAGGGCTGATCTTGAGCGACACAGCCCCGGCCTTGGCCGATGCCCTCGACATTCCCATCGACCCGCCGGTCAGCGTCAAGGGCGTCGAGTATGCGCAGGCGACCTTGCGCGAGCCGACGCTGGCCCAGGTGCGCGACGCCCATGCCAAGCTCGACGACGCGGTGATGCCGAGCGTGGGCGCGCAGCGCGAGTACGAGCTGACGTTCTTCGCTGCCGTGTCCCGGCTGCCGCGCCCCGTGGTGGACGCGCTGCCGGTCCGGGCGATCCGGTGGGGCGTGGACTACCTGACGGCGTTCGTGACCGCGCCGCTGCCGGACGCGCCCGCCGACGTGGAGGACCAGTTCACCCTGGCGCTCGACCCGCCGGTCCGCGCCAACGGCGGCGAGATCGGCGAAGTGGAACTGCGCGAGCCGCGCGGCGGCGAGCTGCGCGCGGCCGAGGCCTTGATGGGGCCGCAGACCCCGCCGCTGCCGGGCGCGGTCCGGAAGTACCAGATCCGGCTGATCCAGGAGGTTTCCGGGCTGAACGCGCTGGCGGTCGGCCAACTGCCGATCCGGGCCGCGCGGGAGGCGGTGCGCTACCTGGAAAATTTCGAGCGCAGCGTCCCGGCAACTGGGAAGAGCTTGGCGTCGGCCTGACGCGCTTCTTCGGCTGGGAGCCGGAGGCGGTGGACCGCCTCACCCTCCGGCGGCTGCTCTGGTGGAACGAACACGCGCACCGGCTCGCCCGGGAAGCCAATGCAAACGTGAAGGGCTAACGCTTGGCCAACGCCATCTCCGTCACGATCAGCGCGGTGGACCGCACCACGGAGGTGGTGAACCGGATCAACCGCGGCTTCGAGGACTTCAACCGCCGGGTCGCCGTGGTGTCGGGCGCCGGCGAGAAGTTCGGGCAGAGCCTGGCCCGGCTCGGCGACGTGTCGGGCGTGAACAAGATCGCGTCGGGCTTCGCCGACGTGGGGCGCCGCGTCGTGGGCGCCGCCGAGAGCCTGGGCCGCTTCGCCCCGGCGCGCGGCGGCATCACCGGGGCGGCCAGCATCGCCGGCCTCGCCAAATTGGCGGAAACCTGGTCGGGCTTCTCCGCCCGGCTGGGACTCGACGCCGCTCGGATCAACACCAGCGCCAGCACGCTGCACGGCCTGCAGGGGGCGGCGCGGCTCGCCGGCAGCTCCGCCGAGGCGCTGACCGACGGGATGCGCACGCTGGGCGACAACCTGGTCAATGCCGTCGGCGGGCGCAGCCCGGAGACGGTGGTGATGCTGCGCACGCTCGGCATCTCCATGCGGGACACCGCCACCGGCGGCGCGCGGCTGGCCGAGGACGTGCTGCCGGAGGTCGCCGACAAGATTTCCCGCCTCCGCACGCCCGCTTTGCAGGCGATGGTGGCGACCCGGCTGTTCGGCGGCGCCGGCGAGGCGCTGCTGCCCTTCCTGCGGCGGGGGGCGGCGGGCATCGCCGAGTACAACGAGCAGGCCAAGCGCTACGGCGTGCAGAACCAGGCCGGCGTGCAGGCGGCGATGGACTTCCGCGAGGCGCAGACGCGGCTGGGGGTGGCGGTGGAGGGGGTGGGCTACTCCATCGCGCAGAGCCTGTCGCCGGTGCTGGTCCCGCTGCTGACCCGCCTGTCGGACTGGATCGCAGCCCACCGCGAGGACGTGGCGCAGTTCTTCCGGGACATCGCGCTGCGCCTCAAGGAATGGGTGGACGCCGACGGGCCGCAGCACCTGGTCGAGGACCTGGAGTCGGCCGGGCGCTCCATCGGTACGCTGATCGAGTTCCTGGGCGGCTGGAAGGCGGCGGCCGTCGCGGTGGGCCTGGCGATGTTCGCCGGTCCCATCCTGGCGGTGACGACGCTGACCACGCGGCTCGGCATCCTGTTCGGGCTGCGCCCGGCCGCCTGGCTGCTTCGGCTGCTGGGGCTGGGCGTCGCCACCGGCGGCGCGATCGGCACCGCCTTTGCGGCGGGCACCGTGGGCGTGGGCGCTGTGGGCGGCGCCGAGAACTACAACGAGAACCGGCGGCTGGAGGAGAGCGGCAACTACGAGATCAACCCGGAGACCGGGCAGCTCGTGCCTGGGGCGGGTTCGACGACGAACACGGAGGCCGGCAGTACGACGGCCGGGTTGGCGGCCGGGTTGTGGCGCCGGCTGCTCGGCATGGCCGGCCTGGGGGGCGCCGGGCGCAACACGGGACTTGGCCCGGCTGGCGCGACGCCGCGGGAGAACCGGGGCGTCGGCCTGCCGCCCGAAGGAAGCCGCGCGACCACGCAGACCTTCGACACGACGCTGACGCCGCAGGCGCGCGGCCTGCTGGATACCATCGCCGGCACTGAAAGCCCGGGCTACAACGTGATCTACGGCGGGCGCCGGTTCAGCGACATGTCGCACCATCCCGGCGTCGAGGCCCCAATCA
>CAXTVL010000222.1:0-5038 GCA_964247515.1 uncultured Acetobacteraceae bacterium
GCCTGGGTGCCGCGGCGCTGTCCATGCTCTATGGCGGGATTCCGGCGTTCCGCAAATTCGGCTTCGGCTTCCTCACCAGCTCGGTGTGGGACCCGGTGGCGCAGGATTTCGGCGCCTTCGTGCCGATCTACGGCACGCTGGTCAGCTCGGCGCTGGCCATGCTGCTGGCGATCCCGGTGAGCTTCGGCATCGCCGTGTTCCTGACCGAGGTGGCGCCCTCCTGGCTGCGGGTGCCGGTGGCCTCGGCGATCGAGTTGCTGGCCGGCATCCCCAGCATCATCTACGGCATGTGGGGGCTGTTCATCTTCGCGCCGATCATGGGCGACGTGGTCGAGCCGTGGCTGAACGACACGGTGGGGCCGATCCCGCTGCTGGGCGCGCTGTTCACCGGGCCGCCGCTCGGCATCGGCATGTTGACCGCGGGCATCATCCTGGGCGTCATGGTGATCCCTTTCATCTCCTCGGTGATGCGCGACGTGTTCTCGCTGGTGCCCGGCTCCTTGCGCGAGGCGGCGTTCGCGCTGGGGGCGACGCGCTGGGAGGTGGTGTGGGGCGTGGTGGTGCCGTACACCCGCACCGCGGTGGTGGGCGGCATCTTCCTGGGCCTCGGCCGGGCGCTGGGCGAGACCATGGCCGTGACCTTCGTGCTGGGCAACGCGCACGAGTTCTACACCTCGCTGCTGCAACCGGGGAACTCGATCGCGGCCGCCATCGCCAACGAGTTCACCGAGGCGGACTCGCCGATCTACGTCTCCTCGTTGATCGCGCTGGGGTTCGTGCTGTTCGTCGTGACCTTCCTGGTGCTGGCGGCGGCCAAGCTGATGCTGATGCGGCTCGCCCGGCGCGAGGGCACCGCCTGATGGCCGCCAAGGCGGCCCGCCACGCGCCGCGTGCCCGGCTGCGCTACGCGAAAAGCGCCGTCGCCATGGCGCTGGCGACGCTGGCGACCGGGTTCGGCCTGTTCTGGCTGGTGTGGATCCTGGGGGTGACGCTGTTCAACGGCTTCGCGGCGCTGCGCCCCAAGCTGTTCACCCAGATGACGCCGCCGCCCGGCGCGGATGGCGGGCTGCTCAACGCGGTGTTCGGCAGCGGCGTCATCATTTTGGTGGCGGTGCTGATCGGAGCGCCGATCGGCGTGATGGCCGGCACCTGGCTCGCCGAGTACGGCCGCAAGGGCGGCGTCGCCGAGGCGGTCCGCTTCGTCAACGACATCCTGCTCTCGGCCCCCTCGATCATCATCGGCCTGTTCGTCTACGAGCTGGTGGTGGCGCAGGCCGGGCACTTCTCCGGCTGGGCCGGCAGCCTGGCGCTGGCCTTCATCCTGCTGCCGGTGGTGGTGCGCACCACCGACGAGACCATGCGCCTGGTTCCGGTCACGATGCGCGAGGCGGCGCTGGCGCTGGGCGCGCCGCAATGGAAGATGATCGTGCAGGTGCTGTACCCGGCGGCGCGCACCGGGATGCTGACCGGCCTGCTGCTGGGGGTGGCGCGGATCAGCGGCGAGACCGCGCCGCTGCTGTTCACGGCGCTGAACAACCAGTATTGGAGCACCGACATGTCGCAGCCGATGGCGAACATCCCGGTGGTCATCTTCCAGTTCGCGCTGAGCCCGTACGATAGTTGGCACACGCTGGCCTGGGCCGGCGCGCTGCTGATGACGCTGTTCGTGCTGGTGGTCAGCGTCGGCGCCCGCTTCCTGCTGCGCAGCCGCGTCAACTAGGGACCGCAACCATGGACCAGCCCGATACCGGAACGATGCCGGCGCGCCCGGCGATCACGGCCCGGCAGACGGAGGCGGCGCCGGGCACGCCGCGCGTGAGCGTGCGCAACCTCGACTTCTTCTACGGCGCCAACCGGGCGCTGAAGGGCATCGACCTCGACCTGCCGGAGCGCCGCGTGACCGGCCTGATCGGGCCGTCCGGGTGCGGCAAGTCGACGCTGCTGCGGGTGCTGAACCGCATGTACGACCTCTATCCCGGCCAGCGCGCCACCGGCGAGGTGATGATGGACGGGCGGAACCTGCTGGGCGCCGATGTCTCGGTGAACGACCTGCGTTCCCGGGTCGGCATGGTGTTCCAGAAGCCGACGCCGTTCCCGATGTCGATCTACGACAACATCGCCTTCGGCATGAAGCTGCACGAGCGGCTGAGCAAGGCCGAACGCGACGAGCGGGTCGAGTGGTCGCTGACCCGGGCGGCGCTGTGGGGCGAGGTCAAGGACCGGCTCGGCGCGTCGGCCAACGGGCTGTCCGGCGGCCAGCAGCAACGGCTGTGCATCGCCCGCACCATCGCGGTGCGCCCCGAGGTGATCCTGCTCGACGAGCCGACCAGCGCGCTCGACCCGATCAGCACGCTGCGCATCGAGGAGCTGATCGACGAGCTGAAGCACGAGTTCACCATCGCGATCGTCACCCACAACATGCAGCAGGCGGCGCGCTGCGCCGACCAGGTGGCGTTCTTCTACCTGGGCGAAGTGGTCGAGGCCGGGCCGGCCGCGGAGATGTTCACGGCGCCGCGGCAGAAGCGCACGCAGGAATACATCACCGGCCGGTTCGGCTGAGGAGCATGGCCATGCCCGAGCGGGCCGAGCACATCGTCAAGAGCTACCAGCAGGAGCTGGTCCGGCTGCACGACCGCATCGCCGAGATGGGCGGGCTGGTCGAGAACCAGGTGGCACAGGCGGTGCTGGGGGTGATCCAGCAGGACAACGCCGCCGCCGCCCGCGCCGTCGAGCAGGATCCGGCGATCGACGCGATCGAGCGCGAGGTCGAGCAGCAGGTGATCCGGATGCTGGCGCTGCGGCAGCCGATGGCGCAGGATTTGCGGCAGATCGTGGCGTCGCTGAAGATCACCGGCGACCTGGAGCGGATGGGCGACTACGCCGCCAACGTCGCCAAGCGCAGCATCGCGCTCAACCAGTTCAGCCTGCCGTACAGCCTGGCCGGCATCGCGCATATGAGCCGGCTGGTGCAGGAGAACCTCCGCCTCATCATCGACGCGGTGGGCGAGGGCGATCCCGAGCGCGCCGAGCAGGTGTGGCGCACGGACCAGGCGATCGACGACATCTACAACGCGATCTTCCGCGAGCTCATCACCTACATGATGGAGGACCCGCGCAACATCACGCCCTGCACGCACCTGCTGTTCGTGGCCAAGAACCTGGAGCGGATCGGCGACCATGCCACAAACATCGCCGAGACCGTGTACTACGCGGCGCTCGGCCATTCGCTGCCCGACACGCGGCCCAAGGGCGACCACTCCGCCTTCGCCGTCGTGCGCCCGCGCGAGGCGTCGCCCGGGCTGCCGCGCGACAAAAAGGAAATCTAGGATTCCGGATGCACGCGCCTCGCTTAACCGGCCGCTGGTGTTCGTGGTGGAGGACGAGGCGGCGCTGGCCACCATGCTGCGCTACAATCTGGAGAAGCAGGGCTTCCGCGTCGACGAGGCGACAGACGGCCAGGAGGCGCTGACCCGCATCGCCGAGACGCACCCCGACATCGTGCTGCTCGACTGGATGCTGCCGGTGATGTCGGGCATCGAGGTGTGCCGGCAGATCCGCCGGCGCCCCGCGACCCGCGACCTGCCGGTGATCATGGTCACGGCGCGCACCGAGGACCAGGACGCGGTGCGGGCGCTGAACACCGGGGCCGACGACTACATCACCAAGCCGTTCAACATGGAGGCGCTGCTGGCGCGGATGCGCGCCCTGCTGCGGCGCACCAACAGCGCGCCGACCAAGGGCCGGCTCAGCTTCCACGACATCGCCATGGACCTCACCGCGCACCGGGTGCAGCGCAACGCGCGGCCGATCCATCTGGGGCCGACCGAGTTCCGGCTGCTCGAGTTCTTCTTGCAGCACCCGCGCCGGGTGTTCTCGCGAGAGGAGCTGCTCGACGCGGTGTGGGGGCCGGACATCCATGTCGAGCCGCGCACCGTCGACGTGCACATCCGCAGGCTGCGCAAGAGCATCAACGGCGAGGGCGAGATCGACCTGGTCCGCACGGTGCGCGCCGCCGGCTACGCGCTCGACACCGAACCGGCCTGACGCTCGACCCCGCCGCGCGCGCGCGGTATCAGCGGCGGGCAATGACAGAACAACCGCCTGCCGCGAAGCGCCCGGACATCGGCTCGCTCGGGCTGTTGCTGCCCTACCTGCTGCCGTACCGCGGCCGGGTCGCGGCCGCGACGGTGGCGCTGCTGACCGCGGCGGGGCTGGTTCTGGCGATCGGCCAGGGCTTGCGCCGGCTGATCGACCACGGCTTCGCCGGGCGCGACGCCAATTCGCTCAACGCCGCGGCACTCGCCATGTTCGCGGTGGTGGCGTGCCTGGCGGGGGCCACCTACGCGCGGTTCTACCTGGTGTCGTGGCTGGGCGAGCGCGCCGCCGGCGACCTGCGGCGCGACCTGTTCGCCCATGTCATCTCGCTGTCACCGGAGTTCTTCGAGACCGCGCGCACCGGCGACATCCTGTCGCGGCTGACCGCCGACATCGGCGTGCTGCAGGCGCTGGTCGGCTCGGCGATCTCGATGTGGCTGCGCAACGCGCTGCTGCTGGTGGGGGCACTCACGATGCTGGTCGCGACCAGCGCCAAGCTCGCCGGGCTGGTGATCCTGGTTGTGCCGCTGGTGGTGCTGCCGCTGATCCTGTTCGGCCGCAGGGAGCGGGCGCTGTCCCGCCGCGCCCAGGATCGGCTGGGGGACGTCGGTGCCTATGCCGAGGAACGGCTGACCGCGCTGCCGACGGTGCAGGCGTTCACCCACGAGGCGATCGACCGCGGCGAGTTCAACACGTTCGTCGAGCGCTCGGTCGCGACCGCGATGCAGCGCATCCGCACCCGCGCCAGGCTGATCCTGGTGGTGATCCTGCTGGGCTTCGGCGCCATCACCTTCAGCCTCTGGGTCGGCGGGCGCGACGTGATCGCCGGGCGGATGACCGGGGGCGAGCTTTCGGCGTTCGTGTTCTACGCGGTGCTGCTGGCGACCTCCGGCGCCACGATGAGCGAGCTGTGGGGCGAGGTGCAGCGCGCCGCCGGCGCCGC
>CAXTVL010000223.1:0-5027 GCA_964247515.1 uncultured Acetobacteraceae bacterium
TCGGCGTGCTCGGCGTCAACGGCGCCGGCAAGTCCACCCTGCTCAAGATCATGGCCGGCATCGAGACCGAATTCGGTGGCGAGGCCTGGGCCGCCGAGGGCGCGCGCATAGGCTATCTATCCCAAGAGCCGCAGCTCGACGAGGCGCTCAGCGTGTCCGAGAACGTGCAGTTGGCGTTCGGCCCGCTGAAGGCGGCGCTCGACCGCTTCAACGAGATCAGCAACGAGTTCGCGGAACCCATGGACGACGAGCGGATGAACACGCTGTTGTCCGAACAGGCCGAGTTGCAGGAGAAGATCGACGCCGAAGACGGCTGGGAGCTGGAGCGCAGGGTCGAGATCGCGCTCGACGCGCTGCGCTGCCCGCCGCCCGATAGCCGCGTCACCCACCTCTCGGGCGGCGAGCGCCGGCGCGTGGCGCTGTGCCGCTTGCTGCTCGAGAAGCCCGATATCCTGCTGCTCGACGAGCCGACCAACCACCTCGACGCCGAGAGTGTCGCGTGGCTCGAACACACGCTGCGCGACTACGCCGGCACCGTGCTGGTCGTGACCCACGACCGCTACTTCCTGGAGAACGTGACCAACTGGATCCTCGAGTTGGAGCGCGGGCGTGGCTACCCGTTCGAAGGCAACTACTCGAGCTGGCTCGACCAGAAGCGCAAGCGGCTGCGCCAGGAGGAAAAGGAGGAGAGTGCCCGGCAGCGGGCGCTGGCCGCCGAGGCCGAGTGGATCGGCAGCTCTGCGCGCGCCCGGCAGACCAAGAGCAAGGCGCGCATCCAGAAATACGAGGAGATGCTGCAAAAGAGCCAGGAGCAGCAATCGGGTGTCGCCGAGATCGTCATCCCGCCGGGCCCGCGGCTCGGCGGCACCGTCATCGTGGCCGAGCAGCTGCGCAAGACCTACGGCAACCGGCTGCTGATCGACGAGCTGGACTTCAAGCTGCCCCCGGGTGGCATCGTGGGCGTGATCGGGCCGAACGGCGCCGGCAAGACGACGCTGTTCCGCATGATCACCGACCAGGAGAAGCCCGATTCCGGCACGCTCACCATCGGCGACACGGTGAAGCTCGGCTATGTCGACCAGAGCCGCGCCAGCCTCAACCCGGACAACACCGTCTGGCAGGAGATCAGCGGCGGCACCGACGTGATCCACCTCGGCAAGCGCGCGGTGGCGTCGCGCGCCTATGTGGGCGCGTTCAACTTCAAGGGCAGCGACCAGCAGAAGAAGGTCGGCATCCTCTCGGGCGGCGAGCGCAACCGCGTTCACCTCGCCAAGATGCTGCGCCACGAGAGCAACGTCATCCTGCTCGACGAGCCGACCAACGACCTCGACGTGGATACGTTGCGGGCGTTGGAGGAGGCGCTGGAGGAGTTCGCCGGCTGCGCCGTGATCATCACCCACGACCGCTGGTTCCTGGACCGGCTGGCCACGCACATCCTGGCGTTCGAGGGCGACAGCCATGTCGAGTGGTTCGAGGGCAATTTCCAAGCCTACGAGGCCGACAAGCGCCGCAGGCTGGGCAACGACGCGGTGGAGCCGCACCGCATCAAGTACCGGCCGCTGGTTCGTTAGGCGGAGCAGCCAGCGGGGTTGCCCGTGCCGAACCAGTTCTGGTGCGTGCAGACCGGCCGGCTCGACCTGCGGCCGGTGGCGTGGACCGACCTGCCGGACCTGGTGGCGATCAAGGCCGACCCGCGCAGCTTCGCGCTGCTGCTCGGCGGCGTACGCAACCGCCAGCAGGCGACCGAGGAGCTGGCCACCGACGTCGCATTCTGGGGCCAGCACAAGGTTGGGATGTGGGCGGTGCGCGAGCGGCACGGCCAGGCGTTCGTGGGCCTGACCGGCATCATGGGCCGCCGCGACGGGCGCGGCCTGGCGTTGCGTTTCGCGTTGACCGCCGGGTGCTGGGGCCGCGGCTACGCCAGCGAGGCGGCGTCGGCGGCGCTGCGCTTCGCCCATGAGCGTGCCGGGCTGGCGCGCGTGGTCGCCGTGGCGCGCGGCACCAACATGGCGAGCCGCGAGGTGCTGGCGGCGATCGGCATGACCCGTTGCGAGGAATTCGTCCAGCACGGCCACCGGATGCTGCTGTACGAGAGCCTGGTCGACGCCGGCGCGTCCCAACGGCGGATCGGGCTGACGCCGCCCGCCACGATCCGAAGCTGAGCGCCATGCCCCACCCCGACACCTGGCTGCAGCCCTTGGCCACCGGCCTGTATTGCGAGCCGGGCGGTTTCTTCATCGATCCGGTGCAGGCGGTGGAGCGCGCGGTCATCACCCACGCCCATGCCGATCACGCCCGGCCGGGACACGACGCGGTGCTCGCGACGGAGCCGACGCTCGCCATCATGCGCGCGCGCATGGGCGAGGGTGCGGCCGGACGTTCGCAGCAGGCGCTGGCCTGCGGCGAGCGGCTGCGCGTGGGCGAGGTCGAGCTTTGGCTGCGACCCGCCGGGCACGTGCTCGGCTCGGCGCAGGTGGCGATCGAGTACCGCGGCAGCCGCGTCGTGGTGAGCGGCGACTACAAGCGCCGTAGCGACCCGACCTGCGCCGGCTTCGTGCCGATCGCGTGCGACGTGTTCGTGAGCGAGGCAACCTTCGCCCTGCCAGTCTTCCGCCACCCGCCGGACGGCGCCGAGATCGCGCGCCTGCTCGCCAGTGTCGCGCTGTTCCCGGAGCGCACCCATGTCGTCGGCTGCTACGCGCTGGGCAAGTGCCAGCGGCTGATCGCCCTGCTGCGCGCCGCCGGCTGGGACGCGCCGATCTGGCTGCACGGGGCGTTGCTGCCGCTGTGCCGGGTCTACGAGGCGCACGGCGTCCCGCTCGGCGATTTGCGCCCGGCGACCGTGGCCGACAAGGCGCAACTGGTCGGCCAGATCGTGCTGGCGCCTCCCGGTGCCATCGCCGACCGCTGGGCGCGCCGGCTGGCCGAACCGGTGGTGTGCCTGGCGTCCGGCTGGATGCAGGTGCGCCAACGGGCGCGCTCGCGCGGCGTCGAGTTGCCGCTGGTGATCTCCGACCACGCCGACTGGGACGAGCTGCTGGCGACGCTGGACGAGGTGGCGGCGCCGGAGGTCTGGGTCACGCACGGGCGCGAGGAGGCGCTGATCCACGCCGCGGGCCAGCGCGGCATCCGTGGACGCGCCTTGCGGCTGATCGGCTACGGCGACGACGACGAGGACGAACCCCCGGCCGTCCCCGCGCGGAGTGGCGCATGATCGCCTTCGCCGACCTGCTGGAGCGGCTGGTGTTCACCCCCGGCCGGCTGGCCAAGATCGCGCTGCTGCGGCGCTACTTCGCGACCCAGCCCGACCCGGACCGCGGCATCGGTCTTGCCGCCGTGACCGGCGAGCTGTCGTTCGCCGCCGCCAAGTCCGGCATGATCCGCGGGCTGATCGAAGGCCGCACCGACCCCGAGCTGTTCGCGTGGTCGTACGATTACGTGGGCGACCTGGCCGAGACGGTGGCGTTGATGTGGCCGGCCAAGCCGGGCGACGCGCACCCGCCGTCTTTGCCCGACGTGGTGGCGGCACTGGCCGGTACGCCGAAATCCGAATTGCCGAAACTGGTCGCAGGCTGGCTCGACGCGTCCGACGCCTCGGTGCGGCTCGCCTTGCTCAAGCTCATCACCGGCAGCCTGCGGGTCGGCGCCTCGGCGCGGCTGGCGAAGATCGCGCTGGCCGAGATCGCGGCGCACCCGGTGGCGCCCGACGACATCGAGGAGGTGTGGCACGGCCTGCGGCCGCCCTACGCCGAGCTGTTCGCCTGGATCGAGGGCAGGGGGCCGAAGCCCGACCCGGCCGACGCGCCGGTGTTCCGCCCGCCGATGCTGGCGCACCCGCTGGAGGCACCCGACATCGCGGCGCTCGACGCCGCCGCCTACCGCGCCGAGTGGAAATGGGATGGCATCCGCGTGCAGTTGGTGGCGACCACGGGTGGACGGCGGCTATACTCGCGCGGCGCCGAGGACATCTCCGGCGGATTTCCGGAGATCGTGGCGGCGATGGCGTTCGAGGCGGTGCTCGACGGCGAGTTGCTGGTGCTGCGCGAGGACGCGGTGGCCCCGTTCGCCGACTTGCAGCAGCGCCTCAACCGCAAGGTGGTCGGCGCCAGGACCATGGCGGACTACCCGGTGGGCGTGCGCCTCTACGACCTGCTGTTCGACGGCGCCGAGGATTTGCGCCCGCTGCCGTTCGACGCAAGGCGGGCGCGGTTGGAGGCGTGGTTCGCGCTGCACCGCCCGGCGCGCATGGACCTCTCGCCACTGATCCCGTTCGCGGCGCTCGACGAGTTGGCCGCACTGCGCGAGACCGCCCGCGCCGCGTCGATCGAGGGCCTGATGCTCAAGCGCGGCGACAGCGCCTACGTGCCTGGGCGGCCCAAGGGCCAATGGTGGAAGTGGAAGCGCGACCCGCTCACCATCGACGCGGTGGTGATGTACGCCCAGCGCGGCCACGGCAAGCGCAGCAGCTTCTACTCCGACTACACGTTCGGCCTATGGCGCGAGGACGCCGACGGAGCGGCGGAACTGGTGCCGGTCGGCAAGGCGTATTCCGGCCTGACCGACGTCGAGGTCGGCTGGCTCGACAAGTGGATCCGCAACAACACCACCGGGCGGTTCGGGCCGGTGCGCGAGGTCGCCAAGACCATGGTGCTGGAGATCGCCTTCGACGCGGCGCAGCTCTCGACCCGGCACAAGTCCGGGGTGGCGCTGCGCTTCCCGCGCGTGGCCCGGCTGCGGCGCGACAAGCCCGCCGCCGAGGCGGACCGGCTGGACACGCTGCTGCGCACGCTGGAGCGTGCGCCTCTCGCCACGGCATAGGGCCAGTTCATGCCAACCCGTCCCTGGCTGATCTTGCTGGCGCTGGCCGGCTGCGGCTGTACCGCCGCCCACGCCGCGACGCCGGCCTTGCCCGCGCCGCACGCGGCGGCGGCCACGGCACCACCGCTGACCGCGGCGCAGGCGCAGCAGGCGCTCGACGTGCTGCAGGACCCGGCCAAGCGGACGCAACTGCTCGACGTGCTGCAGAC
>CAXTVL010000224.1:0-3493 GCA_964247515.1 uncultured Acetobacteraceae bacterium
CGCGGGCGCTGGCGGCCGGGCGCTCGGAGCTGGCGCTGTTCGCCGACATCCGCCGCGCCATGGAGGAGGATGCCGGCGAGCGGCTGGCGGTGGGCGGCGACCTGCTCTCCGGCGTGGCCCGCACCGCCGGCATCGGCGGCTGGCCCAGCGGGCGGGTGATCCAGCCGGGCGAGGCGGTGATCGCCGATCTCGGGCCGCGCTTCGCGGGCTACTGGGGCGACAGTTGCGCCAGCATCGTCGTGGGCGAGGCGAGCGAGGCGCAGTCGCGGCTCTATGCGGCCGCCCGCTCGGCGCTCGATCACGCGATGTCGGTGATGCGCCCCGGGCTCACGGTCGCGGCGCTGCACGAGGCGGTGCGCGGCTGCGTGCAAGGCCACGGCTTCGACTACCCGCACCACACCGGCCACTCGATCGGCACCGCGGTCCACGAATACCCCAGGGTCACGGCGCGCGAGCGGGCGACGCTGCAAGCCGGCATGGTGCTGATGATCGAGCCCGGCGCCTACCATCCCGACATCGGCGGTGTGCGGACCGAGTGGATGATCGAAGTAACGGCGACCGGGTGCGAGGCGGTCGAGCCGTTTCCGCTGTTCGCGTCCAAGGCGCAGCCCACAACATGAAGCCGATGTTACCGTTTGGCCAGCAAAGTCATTAAACCCCTATTTAATGGTATCCGCCTGCGCAGGGTCTATCTTCAGGAAGCTCGCTAGACGGGCAGTAACACAGGAGAAGAAAATGCGTTTCTTTATCATGTCGGCACTTCTTGCGACTTCCACGATGCTGGGCGGCGCCGCGATGGCGCAAGAGGCCGGCATCACGCCGCACTACAACCAGCCCCCGGCCGTGTCGCATCTCGCCACGCGCGGGCCGGCCAGCGCCTACGCTCCGCATTGGTCGCGCAACCCGGGTGTGTTCAACACCATGACGAGCGACCCGTCCTTCGTCGAGCACAGCCACGGACACCCGTGAGCCCGGCAACCGCTGGCGACGGCAGCGACCGCGTGCCACCGAGCCGCCCCATGGTTCCGGGGCGGCCGGTGGGCCCGGCCACGACGGAGGCGTTCCTGGCTAGGATCCTGGTCATCGAGGACGACATCGAGACCGCCCGCGAGATCACGACGGCGCTCGCCGACCGCGGCTACGTGGTCGGCCACGCCGCCGACGGCGTGGACGGGCTGGCGCAGGCGCGCGGCGCCGAGTGGGACGTGCTGGTCGTCGACCGGATGCTGCCGCAGCGCCACGGATTGTCGGTGATCGAGACGTTGCGCCACGAGGGCGTCAAGACGCCGGTCCTCGTGCTCAGCGCGCTGAGCGCCGTGGCCGAGCGCGTGCAGGGCTTGCGCGCCGGCGGCGACGACTATCTCGCCAAGCCGTTCGCGCTGGAGGAACTCGCGGCCCGGCTGGAAGCGCTCCTGCGCCGGCCGGTCAACGCCCAGGAGACGCTGCTGCGCGTGGGCCCGCTGGAGCTCGACCTGGTGGCCCGCCACGCCCATCGCGGCCGCCGCGAACTCGACCTGCTGCCCAGGGAGTTCCAGTTGCTGGAATACATGATGCGCCGCGCGGGGCAGGTGCTGACGCGGGCGATGCTGCTGCAGGAGGTGTGGCACTACCATTTCGTGCCGCAGACCAACCTCGTCGACGTGCATATCGGCCGGCTGCGGCGCAAGGTCGACCCGTCGGGCGAACCCGCGCTGATCCTGAGCATCCGTGGCGCCGGGTTCATGCTCCGTGCGCCCGACTGAGCTGTTCCGCTCGACCACGTTCCGCTGGTCGCTCGGGATATCCACCGCCCTGGTCGGTTTCGTGCTGGCGATGTTCGGCTTCATCTACTGGCAGACGTCGGTCTACTTCTTCAGGACGATCGACACCGCGATCGGCAGCGAACTCGCCGGCTTGCGCGACAAGCCCGCGCAGGAAATCCCGGCGGCACTCGAGGAAAACCTGGCCGAGGAGCCATGGCGGATCAAGCTGGGCGGCGTGTTCCACGCCAATGGGGATTACCGAAGCGGAAACATCGAGCGCTTGCCGCATGACTTGCCGTTGGACGGCGCCCCGCGCACGGTCCGCCTGATCCGCATCGACAGCCGGGGACACGGGCCGCATACCGCGCGTGCCGTCGGCCGGCGCCTCCCGTCGGGCGAGATCGTGATCGTGGGCCAGGACATCGCCGAACTGCGCGAGCTGGCGGAGATCGTCTCCCGCGCGCTGGCGCTCGGGCTGGCGCCGGCGCTCGGCCTGGCGATCGCGCTCGGCATCTGGCTGAGCCTGCGGGCGCAGCAGCGGATCCAGCAAGTGAGCGACCAAGTGGAGCGCATCGTCGCCGGAGAGCTGCGCGAGCGGCTGCCGACCCGCGGCTCCAACGATCCGGTGGACCGGCTCGCCGTCATCGTCAACCGGATGCTCGAGCAGATCGAACACCTGGTCCGCGAACTCGCGGGCGTGGGCAACGACATCGCGCACGACCTGCGGCGGCCGCTGACCCGGGTGCGCGTCATCCTGGATCGCGGCCGCGAGGCCGGGCGCAGCGTCGGTGACTTCCAGGACATGACCGACCGCGCGGTGGTCGGGCTCGATCAGGCGTTGGCCATCATCTCGGCCCTGCTGCGGATCGCCGAGATCGAGCACTCCGCCCGCGTCTCGGGCTTTCGCGAAATCGACCTGGCCGGCGTGCTGCGCGAGGTGAAGGAGTTCTACGACCCGATCGCCGAGGACAAGGCGGTGTCCATCGCCCTGGACCTCGCCGCGGCCGCGCCAGTCACCGGCGACCGCGAGCTGCTGTTCGAGGCGGTCGCCAACCTCGTCGACAACAGCGTGAAGTTCACGCCGCGTGGAGGCCTGGTCCGGCTGCGGCTGTTCTCACGGCACGCCGACACCGTGGTGCAGGTCAGCGACACCGGGCCGGGAATTCCGGACGCCGAACGGGCCGCCGTGACCAAGCGGTTCTACCGCTCGGACAAGAGCCGCAACATACCGGGCGTGGGCCTGGGCCTCAGCCTGGTGTCCGCGATCCTGCGCCTGCACCGGTTCGAGCTGGTGATCTCCGGGCGGCCACCCGGATGCGCCATCGACATCGTCTGCCCGAGGTGAGCCGGGTCAGGGAACCGCCGGCGCCGGCGCGCGCGGGGCGAACCAGATCGCGGCGCCGTCCGCCGCAAGCCATGCGCGATGCAGCCGCAGGAAGTCGGCACCCAGGATCATCTCGCCGGCGTCGGCCGGCACCGGACCCGCGACCATCAGCCATCCCGGCAGCGTGTCCCCGGCGGCGGCCAGGCTGCGGAAGCGGTGCGCGGTGCCGTCGGCGCTGCCCTGGCCGGTGCCGCTGAGCTGCACGCCCTCGTCGCCGTGGGCGTCGAGCGGCTCCAGGCCGGCGGCGAAGCCCGCCTCGATCATGCTGATGCCGGTGCCGGAATCGAGCGTGGCCGTGACCGGCCTGTCGTCGACCCGCACCGGCAGCCGCAGCAGCCGCGACCGATGGCCCGCGGCACCCCAGGGA
>CAXTVL010000224.1:3503-5022 GCA_964247515.1 uncultured Acetobacteraceae bacterium
GGGATGCGTTACCGGCACCGCGACGGCGGCCGGCGACCATCCGGCCGGCGGCGCCGCGCAGCCGGACGGCGCGTTCAGCGTCACCCGATGGTGCGGCAGATCCCAGTCGACGTCGTAGCGCCGCAGCACGTCGAGGCCGAGCAGGCCGCCGATCGGCTGCTGCGTGTCGGTGCCGCCGATCGGCGCCACCTCCAGGCGCTTGTCGCGCAGCGTGATGCCGCCGAGCGTGATCCGCCGCGCGACCGCCGCCCAGCGCGTCGCGCTGCCGCCCACCCCGGTGATCGTGGGCAATTCGCTCGGGTCGCGCTCCAGATGCAGCCGGTCGACCGCGTCCTCGGCGATGACGCTGCGATCGGCGCCGAGGTCGAGCACCATGGCGACGGGCTGGCCGTCGATGGTGGCGGTCACGGTCGGCACGTCGTCGTGGAACTCGACCGGAAGCTGTGCCAAGGGTCTCGCCGCGCAGTCGGCCGCGCCCCGCGGCGGGGCCGCGGCACAGCCGGCCGCCAGCAGGGCGAGCACACAAGCCGGCAGCATCGCGCGACGGACCATGCGCGGGTTTAGGGCGCGGGCCGGCAGGCGGCAACTAAGCCGTGAGCGCCACCGCCGCGCGCGTCGCCTCGGACGAGTAGTGCCAGGCATAGTGGCGGTGGCACGCCTCGCGCAACGCGGCCGGGTCGATCGCGGCGCCGGCGAAGCGCCGCGGCAGCAGCGGCGCCAGGGTGTCCGGGTCGCACCGGCCCTGGACGATCCCGCACAGCGCCTCGGCGAACGCCGGGGCCGTCGACAGGCCGCCCACGTTGCAGCCGCCCAAAACGAACAGGCCGGCGATCCCCGGCACCGGGCCGATCAGGTGCTCGTCGTCCAGCGTCATGGTGGGCAAGCCGCCGCGCAGCACCGCGACGCCGACGCCGCCACGGCCCACCTCGCGCAGCACCGGGAACTCCTCCGCCACCCGGTCGGCCAGGCGGTACAGCACGCCGGCGTCGAGCGGCATGTCGGGGATGGTGAAACCTTGCGGCAGCGCGTCGTACAGCAGCGGATCGGCCTCGTAGCCGCCCAGCATCAGGCCGCCGTCGCACGGGCGCACGTAGACGTTGGCGTCGAGCACGCGGGTGATCGGCTGCAATGCCGCCACCGCCGCGATCGGCGCGGTGATGAGCAACTGGTGGCGCACCGCCAGCATCGGCAACTCCGCCGTCCCGGCCACCGCGCGCAGCCAGGCGCCCGCCGCGTCGACCACCACCGGCGCCCGCAGCACGCCGGACGCGGTGCGCACGCCCACCACCGCGCCGGCCTCGACCACGACCTCCTCGACCGGCGTGTGCGGGAGCAGCGCGCAGCCGAGCGAGGCGGCCGCCGCCGCGTAGCCGCGGGTGAGCTGCGCCGGGTCGAGGTAGACGTCGCCCGGGCAGAACGAATAGGCGTTGCGCCCGCTGGTCTCCAGCAACGGGTTGAGCTCGTGCGCCCGCGCCGGCGTCACCATCTCGACCGCGACGCCGTAGGCGCGGCCGCGCGC
>CAXTVL010000225.1:0-4998 GCA_964247515.1 uncultured Acetobacteraceae bacterium
GTGCAGGCGGCGCGCGCGTTCCGGGCCGCCGCCTTTGCCGCACTGCTAATCGACACTTCACCCAAGCCGCAGCCGCAGGCGCGCGATTTGGCGATTGAGATGGGCGGCGTCTACCTGCCGTTGCCGTATGCCGACTCCGCGGCGATCTCGCGGTCGGTCAAGGCCGCCGTCACGACCACCCGCCGACCCACACCCTGACGTCGCGACGGGCGCGCGGTCAGCTTCCCGTCAGGTCCGGCTGCTATGGATGCTCCTCCATACGGGAGAGGAGCCGTCGATGACCCCCATTTCAACCTTCGGGCCGGTGCAGCCGCAACCGATCGGCGGCGGTCTGGGTGTTGCCGGTCCCGGCTCGCAGCATCACGGCTTGGATCCGGCGGGGTTGGCCTTGGCCCAGCAGTTCGGCCAGATCCTCAACCAACTCATGCAGATGGTCCAGCACGCCCAGCACGCCGGTGCCCACGCCGGCAGCAATGCGAGCCCTTCCGGTCCTGGCACACCCGCCGGCCCCCTGCCGGCCATGACGCAGCCGGGCAACCCATCGCAGCCTGGCGTCCCGCAAGGCGGATCGGCTCCGCCAGCGCCGGGCACGCCGGCCGAGCCTTCCCAGGGCGGCAGCCCGCAAACCGCAGGGGCTCCCGCGGCGCCAGACACCGCGGCCATGTCGAGCACCTCCGCCGGCAACGGGCCGAACGACATGAAGATCACCAACAACGAAGACCACGCCATCACGGTCGGCGAGTTCAAGAACGGCGAATCGACCACCGACCCCTCGGCCAAGATCACGCTCCAGCCGCACCAGACCGGCGACCTGAAATACCAGAACGGCGACGGCGGCTTCGACGCGCAGGCGGATGCCAGCGGCAAGTTCCAGCCGGATGCGAGCCGCCTGGAGTTCAAGGCCGACGCCGACGGCAAGAACAAGTACGTCGACACCAGCCACATCGACGGACGCAACGCCTCGATCGGGATCACCGACGGCGCCGGTCTCAACAAGGGCGACACCAAGAGTATCGCAGGCAGCGCGCCGGCGAGCATCGTCACCACCGATTCCGGCGGCAACAAAACGATCGCTGGCTCGTACGACGGCTCGACCGAGAAGATGCGGGCGGGGGCTGATTTCCTGCAGCGGCAGCTCGGCACGGCGGGCTCGTACATCCATCCGGACGACGACAAGCTGCCGAAGGATCAAAACCCCATGACCAGCACGACCAGCTCGACGGTCAGCGCCGCGTTCGGAGCGGCGTGACATGACCCATCCCCGACGGTTGGGCCGGGACTTGCTCGCCGGGCGCTCAGCCGGGCGCTCACAGGCGATCGCGGTCCTATGGCAGTTGGGCGACACGGCCTTGCTCATGGCCCACCGTGTCGCGGCGTTGTATTGCGGCCGCGCCTGCGGGGCCGGGTCGGCTAACGGCCGACCCTGCCTGCGCTTACTTGGGCGGCGCGGGCACAACCGGCGCGGCGGGAGGCATGACCGGTGCGGGAGCCGTGCCACCGGACGGCGAGGGTGCCGGAACGGTCGCCGAGGCCAGCGCGGGATGCGACGAATCCGTCGTCAGCAGCTCGGGATATTTCTGCGCCATGGCGACGCCGTAGAGCGGCTTGAACACGCCCTGGTGACAGGTGGCGCAGTTGGTCTTCGCGACGTCGCCGAACGGCCCGTGCCGGTAGTCAGGGAACACCTTGTCCAGACTTGCCAGATACTCGTTGTTGAGGTCGCGCACCATGCGGATGCCGTACCAGGCGTTGACCCGCTGCGGCGAGCTCTGGCTCCAATCTGCGAACGCGCGGCTGTTGTGGCAGTAGGTGCAGTTGACGCCGAGCGAGTTCGAGAAATGCATCATCAGGGCATAGGTCCACTCGGCCTGCTTGATCGACTGATGGTCGCTGTCAGGCAGCGCCGTGGTGGAATTGACGCGGATATTGGCGTCGTGTTCCAGGTACGGGCTGAACGGGTCGCTCGGCAGCGACGCCTGGCCGACCACCGCCGAGGCGCGGTTCTTGCCCATGTCGGTCTCGGCCATGCCCTGGAAGCTGCCGGACGCGCCGGAGTTGAACCAGATGTTGGCCGGCACCGGCATCCCGCGGTGACAGGTGTAGCAGGTGACGCCGACGTTCTGCACGTGGCTCTGCCAGTTGACGTTGATGGTGCGAACCATCTGCAGCATCCGGCGCGCCACCACCTTGGTGTATTTCTCGTCGGACGCCATGTTCTTCAAGTTGTGGCAGTAGCCGCACCCGGCCTGCGGCGACACCCAAGTGGTCATCGAGGCCATCAACCGGGTGAACTCGCCGACATGGATGTTCCCCACCACCTGCACGTTCTTGTACACCTGGTAGGCATACGGCCCGACCTGCGGCGGCTGCGGCAGCGAGGCTGGGATCTGGTTGGCCGCGACCGACTTCTCCACCAGCTCCGGGTGGTACAGGATGTCCATGCCGGTGCCGCGGAAGCCGTGCTGCACCGCCTGCAACGGCGGCCGCTGGAAGGTGAACAGCAGCCCCACCGCAGCGACCACGGTGACGGCGGCGATGCTGCGCAGGACGATCACTTGGGCGCTCCGGGCAAGGTCAGGGGGTCGATCATGTTGCCGAACACCGGCGGGTAGGCGGCAGCGATACCATGCTTCACGCCCCAAAGATACCAATTGTCAACGACAGTCCCGGTCAGCAGGATGCCGATGCCGCCGGTCAGCGGGCACAGCACGGCGAACCACCAGCCCCAGCGGTGGAACGACTCGAACGAGGCGTTGAAGCCCATGGTCCAGCGCCAGAACAGGCCGGCCCGCTCGGCCGCGGTGCCGCGGTCGACGATCTGCTCGACCTCGCGCTCGCCGCCGAAGCGGCTGACCGCCAGGATGGTCGCCCCGTGCATCGCGAACAGCAGCGCCGAGCCGTAGAGGAAGACGATCGAGAGCATGTGGAACGGGTTGTAAAACAAGTTGCCGTAGCGGATCGAGAACGCCGCCGTCCAGTCGAGGTGCGGGAAGATGCCGAACGGCACCGCCTCGCCCCAGCTCCCCATCAGGATCGGCCGGATGAAGCCCAGCACCAGGTACAGCCAGATCGCGGCGGCGAACGCCCAGGCGGTGTGGGTGCCGAGGCCCAGCGAACGGGCGCGGCGGTAGATCTTGGTCCACCACAGCAGCATCGAGGCGGTCAGGAAGAACCCCGCCAGCAGCCACCAGCCGCCCTGCGCCAGCGGCGGGAAGCGCAGGCCGTTGCCCGGCGCCGGCGGCTCCAGCGCCAGCCACGGCAGTTGGCGGAGGAACTGCACCGGATCCCAGCCGACCGAGGCCCACATGTTGAGGCCGATGATCTCGAAGGCGATGAAGCCGCAGATCAGCGCCGCGATGCCGGTGGCACCCAGGTAGATCGGTCCGACCTGGGCGTTGCCGATGATCCCGAACGGATGCAGGTAGAACGGCTTGCCGACCCGTTCCCAGCCCGGCCCGATCGCCGGCACGCCGGCATAAACCGGGCCGCGCACCTGCACGCGGGTGAAGATGTTCTGATATTCGAGCATGACGTTTCCCTATCGCCTCGTTCTCACCGCCAGACGTCTCAGCGCCAGATCGGCAGGTCGAGCCACCAGGTCCACCATTCCGGCCAGCCGCGCGTCCAGAACGGGCCGCTGATGAGAATGCAGATGGCGCTCCAGAAGCCGGCGGAAAGGGCCAGGAACAGCCCCAGCCGGTGAATCCCCAAGGTTCCGATCGACCAGCCGATGGTGTCGCGGAAGAAGGTGTCCTCGTGCTCGGAGGACTTCACGACGTCGCCGCGCTTCGGGTTGACCGCCGACAGCACCAGCGAGGCGTGCAGCGACAACGCCAGCGTGGTGGTGAAGAAGAACGTCACCGCCAGCATGTGCGCCGGGTTGTAGTGGAAGTGCAGGTATTGGTAGCCGGTGTTGGACACCCAATCGAGGTGGCTCAATATGCCGTACGGGAAGCCGAACCCCCAGGCGCCCATCAGCAGCGGGCGGATCACCACCAGCGTCACATAGGCGAAGATCGCGACACTGAAGGCGAACGGGATGTGCAGCCCCATGCCGAGCTTGCGCGCGATCTCGACCTGGCGCAGCGCCCAGGAGACGAAGGCGCCCACGGCGCAGATGGTGATGACCTGCCACAGCCCGCCCTCCTTCATCGGCGCGAAGCCGAGGCCGTAGCTGATGTCGGGCGGGGCGATGTTGATGCGCCAGACGTTCCAGGTGCCGCCCAGCGAGGCGCCGTACAGGATCAGCAGCGTGCCCAGGATGCTGAAGAAGGCCGCCGCCACGCCGAAGAAGCCGACATAGAATGGACCCACCCAGAAATCGAACAGGTCGCCGCCGATCAGCGTGCCGCCGCGCACCCGGTATTTCGGCTCGTAACTCAGCATCGCCATGGCGCGCCCCTCTCCTGTCGCTGGCGGCGGGACCGGGCGCTTCGCCCCGGCCCCGCCGTGATCGGTGTTACTTCGGTGCCGCCGGCGCCGGCAGCGGCGAGAACTGCGACGCGGCGCTGTAGCCGGGACGCGGGCCTTCCAGCCAGTTGAAGCGCTGCGTGCTGAGCAGGATGAAGTGGATCAGCAGCGCCAGCACGAACAGGAAGATGCCGAGTGCGACCAGCACCCGGCGCGGGTCGAACAGCAGCCATACGCGCCACATATCCGCGCTCCTACGTCAGCAGGGTTGCGAGGTGCGGCACGGCGGCGTGCGCCGCGTCGAGCAGCGAGGTCTTGTAGCCGTTCGGCCCCGGCAACCATGGCCGCCACTGCCACACCAGGATGTGGGCCACGACGGCGACCGCGGTGAAGGCGAGGAAGCTGGTGACGAAGATGCGGTGGAACTCCTTCGCCTCCGGTTCCGATAGTCCCGACAAGGTCGCGGCCTTGTCCACGTCTAGAGCCATTTGAAATCCTCCCGGTTCAGCCTCTCGGCCAGCGCCGCGCCAGTCCCCGCGGCGGGGATCGCCGGGGCGGGGGCCGCCACGGCAATGGGTTGCGTGGGGG
>CAXTVL010000226.1:0-4936 GCA_964247515.1 uncultured Acetobacteraceae bacterium
CCGTGCAACCGCTGGTCGAACTGCAGGCGGTCGCGCGTTCGTTCGGCGGCGTGCGACAAGCCGGAACCTCCCGTGCCAGCCAGTGCTCGAAGGCCTCGGCTGGACGATCCGGCGCGTCTCGTCAACGGATTGGGTCCACGACCCCGAGGGACAGACGAGAAAGCCGCTCTCGTTGATCGCCCGGGCACGTGCCAAGACACCTTGAACCGGGGCCGCGCGGCTCAGAGCCGACATCCCAGCCGAACCGCGAGCTCGCCCACGAGGCCGCGGCGGAACACCAGGACGCAGGCGATGAAGATCGCACCCTGGATCACCACGACCCAGGCACCCAACGGAGCCAGGTAGTACTGCATCGCCACCACGATCAGCGCGCCGACGATGGGGCCGAACATGGTGCCGATGCCGCCGAGCAGGACCATCAGCACGACCAGGCCGGAGGTGTTGGCGCCGATGTCGGACAACGTCTGGATGCCCATCACCATCGCCTTGGCGCCGCCGGCGACGCCGGCCAGGGACGCGGCGAGCACGAACATGATCCATTTGTACTGGCGGGCGTCGTAGCCGAGCGAGATGGCGCGGGCTTCGTTGTCGCGGATCGCCCGCACGACCTGCCCGAACGGCGAGTGCACCGCGCGGTGCACGAACAGGAAGGCCGTCAGGAAGATGGCCGCGACCAGCGCGTACATCGCGAAATCGTCGCGCAGCGACAGCGCCGCGAACAGCTTGCCGCGCGGGATGCCCTGGATGCCGTTCTCGCCACCGGTGATGTCCGTCGCCTGCACCGCCGCGAAGTAGACGATCTGTGCCAGCGCCAGGGTGATCATGGTGAAGTAGATCGCCTGGCGGCGGATGACGAGCCAGCCGAAGCCCACGCCCAGCGCGCCGCCAGCGAGGCCGCCCGCCGCGATGCCGAGTTCGGACGTGAGGCCCGCCGTCTGCACCAGGTAGCCGGCGACGTAGCCGCCCAGCCCGAAATACGCCGACTGCCCGAGCGAGAGCAGTCCCACCGAGCCCATCAGCAGGTTGGTGCCCATCGCGAACACGCCGTAGAGCATCACCTGCATGACCACGATCGGGTAGAACACGAACGGCGCCACGGCGACCGCCGCGACCAGGACGGCGAAGCCGCGTCCCTGGGCGCGCGAGAGGCCGAACGTCACGCAGCCTTGCCGAACAGGCCGGCGGGCCGGGCCAGCAGGACCACCGCCATCACCACGAACACCACGACGGCGGAGCCGGGCGGATAGAACACGTCAGTGAAGCCCTCGATGACGCCCAGCGCGAAGCCGGTGAGGATGGCGCCGCCGATCGAGCCCATGCCGCCGATCACCACCACGGCGAACACGGTGTCGATCAAATTCTCCCCCATCGCCGGGTTCACCGAGTACAGCGGTGCCGCCAGCACGCCCGCCAACGCGGCCAACGCGACGCCGCCGGCGAAGGTGAGTGCCACCAGTCGCGGCACGTTGACGCCGAACGACTGCACCAGCGCCGGGTTCTCGGTGGCCGCGCGCAGCAGCGCCCCGAGCCGGGTCTTCTCCACCGCGAACCAGGTGGCGAAGCAGATCACGATCGCCGCCACGACGACGAAGCCGCGATACAGCGGCAGGTACATGAACGGCAGCCGCAGCACCCCGGCGAGGGCCGCGGGTGTGGCGTAGCTGACGCCGGAGCTGCCGAAGGCGTTGGTGGCCAGCCCCTGCAGGACCTGCGCGATGCCGAAGGTGAGCAGCAGGCCATACAGGATGTCGAGCTGGTAGATGCGCCGGATCACCGTCCGCTCCAGCGCCCAGCCCAGGCCGCCGACGATGGCCGGCGCGCAGACCAGCGCGCCCCAGAAGCCGATCCCGACATAGGTCAGCAGTCCCCAGGCGACGAACGCGCCCACCATGAACATGGCGCCGTGGGCGAAGTTGATGATGTTCAGCAGCCCGAAGATGATCGCGAGCCCCATCGAGAGCATCGCGTAGAACGAGCCGTTGATGACGCCCAGCAGCAACTGCCCGAGCAGCAGCGGCAGCGGCTTGCCGAACACCATCGTCATCGTGGACGCCGGCCCGCTACGCCTTCACCAGCGGGCAGCCCTCGGTCGCCACGGGCGAGAACGTCTGCTCGGCGGAGGAGGTGTGCAGCAGCGTGTAGTAGTCCCACGCGATGCCGCTCTCGCCGGGCTTCTTCACCTGGAACAGGTAGGAAGGGCACATGAAGCGGCCGTCGGCACGGATCGAGCACTCGCCGAACGCGTCGTCGCTGGTGGGCATCTTCTTCATCTGCGCCACGACATCGGAGCCGCTCTTGTCGGCCGCCGCGATGCCGATGGCGTCGACCGCCTTCATGAAGTGCAGCGTCCCGGAGTAGCAGCCGGCCTGGGCCATCGAAGGATAGTTGTTGGGGGTCTTCGGCAACACCCGCTTGGTGAAGGCGCGGGTGCGCTCGTTCAGGTTCCAGTAGAAGCTCTCCGTCAGCACCAGCCCCTGCGCGATCTCCAGCCCGAGCCCGTGGATGTCGTTGAGGTAGATCAGCAGCCCCGCGATCTTCATGCCGCTCTGCGTGATGCCGAACTGCTGCGCCTGCTTGATCGCGTTCACGGTGTCCTTGCCGGCGTTGGCCAGGCCCAGCACCTGCGCGCCCGAGGACTGCGCCTGCACCAGGAAGGACGAGAAGTCGGTGGTCTGCGGGAACGGGTAGGCGACGTCGCCCACCACGCTGCCGCCGGCGGCCTTGACCACGGCGCTGGTCTGGTCGCGCAGCAACTGGCCGAACGCGTAGTTGGCGGTGATGAAGAACCAGCTCTTGCCGCCGGCCGCGACCATGGCGCCGCCGGTGGAGTGCGACAGCATGTAGGTGTCGTAGGTCCAGTGGATCGTGGCGGCGTTGCACTTGGGCCCGGTCAGCGCCGAGGTCGCGGCGTTGGAATTGATGTAGACCTTGTTCTTCTCCGCGGCCACGCCGGCGATGGCCAACGCCACGGCGGAGTTCGGCACGTCGATCAGCATGTCGACGCCGCTGTCGAACCACTGGCGGGCCAGGCCGGCGCCGACGTCCGGCTTGTTCTGGTGGTCGCCCTTGATGACCGTGACGTCGTAGCCCTTGGCCGAGGCGCCCCAATCCTGAAGCGCCTGGCGCACGCAGGCGACCGAGGTCTCGCCGCCGATGTCGCTGTAGGTGCCGGAGAAGTCGCTGCACACGCCGATGGTGAGCGGCTTGCCGGCTGCCCACGCCCGCTTGCCGGGCAGGGCGCCCGCGGCCAGTGCCGTTGCAAGCACAGTACGCCTGTCGACGTTCATCATGGTTCCTCCCCGGGGACCATTGTTCGCGGCCGGGCGTTAGATGCCAAGCCTTTTGTGCAGTTGGTCCTGGCGGGCCTCGAGCTCGCCGTTCGGTATCATGTCCACGACCCGGCCGCCCTCCACGACGTAGTGGCGGTCGGCGACCCCGGCCGCGAAGCGGAAGTTCTGCTCGACCAGCAGGACGGTGAAGCCGCGGCGCTTTATCTCGGCGATCATCGCGCCGATCTGCTGCACGATGACCGGGGCCAGCCCCTCGGTCGGCTCGTCGAGCAGCAGCAGCCGGGCGCCGGTGCGCAGGATGCGGGCGATCGCCAGCATCTGCTGCTCGCCGCCGGACAGCTTGGTCCCGGGGCTGCGCGCGCGCTCCTTGAGGTTTGGGAACAGGGCGTGGATCGCGTCGATCGTCATGCCGCCGGGGCCCACGACCGGCGGCAGCATCAGGTTCTCGGCGACGCTGAGGCCCGCGAAGATGCCACGCTCCTCCGGGCAGAAGCCGATCCCGGCGCGCCCCACCGTGTCCGGACGGGCGCCGACCAGTTCGCGTCCGCGGAACCTGACGCTGCCCTCGCGGCGCGGCACCAGCCCCATGATCGACTTCAGCGCCGTCGTCTTGCCGGCACCGTTGCGGCCCAGCAGGGTCACGACCTCGCCTTCTCGCACCTCGAAGGCGAGCCCGTGCAGGACGTGGCTTTCCTGATACCAGGCGTTCAAGTCGCGCACCTCAAGCATGGTCGGATCCCAGGTAGGCCGCGATCACGGCCGGGTCGCGGGCGACGCTCCGGTAGTCGCCCTCGGCCAGGACGCGGCCGCGCGTGAGCACGGTGATCCGGTCCGACAGGCCCTCGACCACGGACAAATTGTGCTCGACCATCAGGATGGTGCGCCCGGCGCGCAGGCGGCGGATCAGGGCCACGATCTGTCCGACGTCGGCCTCGGCCATCCCGGCGGTCGGCTCGTCGAGCAGCATCAGCGCCGGCTCCAGCGCCAGCGTGGTGGCGATCTCGAGCGCCCGCTTGCGCCCGTACGGGAGTTCGGCGGCGAGGGTCTGCGCCGCCTCGGACAGGCCGACATCGGCCAGCAGCGCGCGCGCGCGCTCGTCGTAGCGGCGCAGCACGCGCTCCGAGCGCCACACGTCGAAGCTGCGACCGCGATCGCGTTGCAGGGCGACGCGGACGTTCTCGAGCGCGGTGAGATGGCCGAACACCGCCGATATCTGGAAGCTGCGCACCATGCCGCTGCGGGCGATCTGCGCCGGGCCAAGCCGGGTGATGTCGCGGCCCTGGAAATGGATGTGGCCGGCATCGGGGCGCAGGAACTTCGTCAGCAGGTTGAAGCACGTCGTCTTGCCGGCGCCGTTGGGGCCGATCAGCGCATGGATGCTGCCCGCCTCGACCCGCAGGTCCACCGCGTTCACGGCGGGGAGGCCGCCGAAGCTCTTGGTCAGTCCGGACGTCTCCAGGATGGCCTCGGCCACGCGGCGCTATCCTACGGCCAGGTGTTCAAGAAACGGCTCACGCGGTGTACTCGGCACCGAACGGAGCGACTGATCCGATGGCGCCGTCCAGGACGGTGCCGGTCGTCCGGAACCGCGAGCCTTGCATCATGCCGCCCCCGTCGCAACCCGACCCTACCCAAGATCACCGCGG
>CAXTVL010000227.1:0-4936 GCA_964247515.1 uncultured Acetobacteraceae bacterium
GGCGGCTGGTGGAGCTGAGGGGAATCGAACCCCTGACCTCCTCATTGCGAACGAGGCGCTCTCCCAACTGAGCTACAGCCCCGCCCTGCGGCATGGCAAAATGCCCACCGCTCCCCGCTGCGTCAAGCGGAGCGGTCGCCGGATTGCGAAGCGTAACCACCCGCACTAGGTTCCGCCGCCGCAGAAGGATCAGCGTGTGCTCACCATCCTGTTCGACGTCGCCATGGAGATCCTGTCGCTGTACCGATGGGTGGTGATCCTGGCCGCCGTGGTCGTCACACTGGTCTCGTTCGGCGTGCTGGACAGCCGCAACCGCATCGTCTGGACGGTGGGCGACTTCCTGTACCGGCTGACCGAGCCGGCGTTGCGGCCGATCCGCCGCGTCCTGCCGAATTTCGGCGGCCTCGACCTCAGCCCGCTGGTGCTGATCCTGCTCATCAGCGTGGCGCAGATGATCCTCGCCCGCGTCTACGCGGCGGTGATGACGGGGGACGTGCAGGGCCTGCTGCTCTGACCGCCACGATCCTCGATGGCCGCGCCCTGGCGCTACGACTGCGCGAGGATGTCGCGGCGCGGGCGGCGACGCTCGGCTACCGTCCCGGCCTGGCGGTCGTGCTGGTGGGCGAGCACGCCGCCAGCGCCGTCTACGTGCGCAACAAGGAGCGCGCCGCCACCACCGCCGGCATCGCCGCGCGCACCATACGGCTGCCGGAGAGCGCCACCGAGGCCGAGCTGCTGGCGACGATCGCCACGCTCAACGCGGACGCGACGGTGGACGGCATCCTGGTGCAGTTGCCATTGCCGCCACAGGTGCGCGCCCAGGCGGTGCTGGAGGCGATCGACCCGGCCAAGGACGTCGACGGCTTCCATCCGGTCAATGTCGGCCGGCTGCACGACGGCGCCCCGGTGCTGGCACCCTGCACGCCCTCGGGCGTCATGCGGCTGCTGGAATCGGCTGGCGTCACGTTGCGCGGCGCCCGCGCGGTGGTGCTCGGGCGTTCGGCCATCGTGGGCAAGCCGGTGGCCGCCCTGCTGACCGAAGCCGACGCCACGGTGACGCTGGCGCATTCGCGCAGCCGCGACCTCGGCCTCGAATGCCGCCGCGCCGACATCGTGGTCGCCGCCGTGGGCCGCCCGGAGCTGGTGCGCGGCGACTGGCTCGCGCCGGGAGCGGCGGTGATCGACGTCGGCATCAACCGGCTGGCGGACGGCAACCTGGTCGGCGACGTCGCCTTCGAGGAGGCGACGGCGGTGGCCGGCTGGATCACCCCGGTGCCGGGCGGCGTCGGGCCGATGACCATCGCCTGCCTGCTCGAAAACACCTTGCTGGCGGCGCAACGCCGGCGTGGCATCCTGCCGGCCGTGGATTAGTCGCGCCGGTCTCGGCCGCCTTCGTGGTGGCGGTGGTGCTCGTGGTCGCGTTCACGCTCGTAGCGCCGGCCGCCGAACTGGAAGCCGAAGCCGCTGCCGAACAGCGGCGCCGGCGGCGCATAGGCCGGTGCCGCGAAGCTGTAGCCATAGGCCGGAGCGTAGCCCGGCGTGTAGAACGGCGCGTAACCGGGTGTGCTGTACGGCGCGTAGCCCGGCGCGTAGCCAGGAGCCGAAGTGGCGAATATGTCCTCGCCCGGCGCGCATCCCGCGAACGAGAGCAGCACCAACCCAACCATGACCGGGAACTTGCGCATCGCGGGCGACCTACTTGCGTTCGGCCGCAATAGAGCTTGACATTGAGGCTATTCTAAGGTGGGCCGCCCGGCTTGCGGAACTTCAACACGAAGTTGTCCGCCTCGCCGACCGCCAGGTACTTGGCGCGGTCCACCTCGCCCATGCGCAAATCGGGCGGCAGCGTCCAGACGCCCTTCGGCCAATCGGTCGTGTCACGCGGGTTGGCGTCGATCTCGGAGGAGCCGACCAGTTGGAACCCGGCCTGCTCGACCAGCGCCGTGGCGTAATCCTGGCGCCCGTAGCCGCTCAGGGCCTTCGGGTCCTGCGGCCGCGCGGCGCTGCCGCGATGCTCCTCGAGACCCAGGATGCCGCCCGGCTTCAGCGCCCGGTAGAATCCGGCCAACACAAGCGGCGCGTCGCCTTGCTTCATCCAGTTGTGCAGGTTGCGGAAGGTCAGCACGAAATCGGCGCTGCCGGGCGGCGCCACGTCGTACTGGCCGGGGCCGAGCACGGTCGGCATGACGCGGCCATACGTCGCGGGATCGGCGGCGAGCTTGCGCGCCAGCGGCGTGTCCGGCTTCGCGTCCGGCGGCAGCGCCACGCGGTAGGTGCCGGAATCTTGCAGCAGCGGCGCCAGCATCTCGGTCCAGTAGCCGCCGCCCGGCCAGATCTCGACCACGCTGGCACGCGCGTTGACCCCGAAGAACGACAGCTCTTCGAGCGGGTGGCGGGCGGCGTCGCGGGCGACGAAGGCGGCGCCGCGGGTCGGCGCGCGCACCGCCTGCGCAAGCGTCATCTCCCGCGCCTGTCCGGCGAGGGGCAGGCCCGCCAGCACGGTGGCCAGGCAAAGCATCGTTCGACGGCGCATTCGCAAACTCCTCCAGCGGACTTGCGAGCGTAGTGGATTGTGTCGCGCGCCGTCAGTCCTTGCGCAGCAGCCGGGTCGGTGACAGCGCTAACAGGATGGCGAACGCCCAGCCCAGCAGCGTGTGCGCCCAGCGGTACAGCCAATACCCCCAGGTGCCGGGTCCGCCCTGCAGCGACCACTCGTGGACCTGGCCGAGGTCCGGGTTGGGCAGCAGCAGCTCGAACGAGTAGACCAGCGGCGCGAACGGCGCGTGGCCGGGGCGCACGCCGCAATCCGGCAGCGCCAGCTCGAACGTCGCCGCCGGGCAGATCGCGCGCGCCTGGCGCGCCCGCCAGAACACCCCGGTGCCGGCCAGCAGCAGGACGCACAGCACCAGCACCGGCCGCAACTGCCGGTAGCCATAGCCCACGGCCACGTCCAGCAGCAGGCTCCACAGCCGGGCGGGCAGGCTCGACTGGCCGCTGCGGCGCAACTGGCGCTGCTTGGCGATCGCCACCTGCCGCGCGTCGTCCTCCTGCCCGGCGCGCCGGAACGCCGCGATGAGTTGCTCGTAGGGCTGGCTGTCGAAGACACCGGGCGCCTGGCGCGCGACCCAACGCAACCGGGTCGCGGCATCGGCCGGCGTGCCGTCGCCCAGCGCGTCGTAGGTGAAGCCGCGCAGCGACAGGCGGCCCGGCCGCGGCCAGCTCGCGGCATCGTCGATCAGCACGCCGACGCGGGCACGGTCCAGCGCCAGCGCGCCCTCGACCCGGGACTGCCGCAGGTCGAGGTCGCCCACGATTTGTGCCGCCACCAGCGTCACCGCCCCGGTCGCGGTCATGTTGCGACACGAGACCGAGCGCTGCGCCACCAGGCCACGCGCCACCCACGCCTCGGCGGCGTCGAGCGTGGCGCCGAACAGCTCGACCTGGCCCGCCACCCGCGCGCCGGACATGCGCAACGTGCCCTCGACGCGCAGGCTCTGGCTGCCCTTGAAGTCGCCGCCGATCTCGCAGCCGCTCAGCGCCAACGCGTCGCGCGCGGCGCTGAAGCTCGCCTGCCGGCTGCAATCGAGGTCGCCGCCGATGCGCGCGCCGCGCGCCAGCACCGCGCCGGTGGCCGAGAAGCCGCGGCACAGCAGCACCGAGCCTTTCACCGTGCTGCGCGTCAGCGCCAGCGCGCCGGCCGCGGAACGCGCGGCGGCCACATGCAGCATCGCCTGGCTGGCGTCGAGGTCGAGGCCGATCTCGGCACCCTGCACGCTGACCCGCCCGCGCGCGTGCAGCCGCACGAGGTTGAGCCGGCCGCCGATCCGCCCGCCGTCGAGCAGCAGCGCGTCGCCCTCCGGGCAGGCCAGGCGGGAGCCGGCGCAGCTCAGCTCGCTGTCGACGGCGCAGCCGGGCAGGCGGATCTCGCCGGCGATGTCGCTGGCCTCGATCAGCACCACGCCGGCGCGCAGGTTGTTGCCCCAGACCGCGAGCCAGCCGGGGCGCGGCAGGCCGCCGCCCTCCGGCTCCACGATGCGCGAGCCCTGGAACAGCAGCGCGCCCAGCGTGGCGCCGCGCAGGTCGAGCCCGCCCTCGCCCAGCGCCTCGCCGGTGATCGCGAGTTCACCGCGCCCCTCCGCCCGTCCGGCCTCGATGGCGCCGCCCCGCCCGCCGGAGACGGTGAGGCGCGGGATGGTCATGCCGTAGCCGTGGATGCCGTCCGTGAGCTCGCAGCCGACCAGTTCGAGCGGCAGCGCCACGCGGGCCTCCTCCAACGCCAGCGCTCCCGCGAACCGTGCCCGGCGGACGGTGACGGAGCGCAAATGCCCGGCCAACCCCGGATCGAGCAAGGCGAATTGCAATGCCGCCGCGCGCACCTCGCGGCCACCGACATCGGCGGCGCCCGACTGGACCAGCGCGTCCAGCATGGCGCGTTCGGCCGCGCGCAACGGCCCGCAGGCGCGCTCGGCCCGCGCTAGGCAAGCGGCCGACGGCGTGGGGTCCGAGCCGCTCGCGGTCTCGGGGATGGCCGTGTCAGGCATCGTGCGTCCCGCTGCAATGCGCCGGCAGCATATCGCATCGGCCCGGCCGGGCGAGAGGGGACGCGGCCACCGCGCCATGCTGCGGGCGACCCAAATGCAGCGGAACACAAATACAAGTAGTAGAAATGAGTGTTCGGAAACGAACAAAACATTCCACGTTTCTAGTTCTATATAGAGCGCGTCGATTGCTCGAACGTTCGTGCATATTGCCTAAATCATGGTGTCGAGCGTATTGCAAATGCGGACGATGCCGCGACTTCATCACTGCCTGCCGCGGCGCGTTCGACGCCAGCGGCCAAACAAGGGAATCACGCACATGACCGACTACACCTACGACTTCACGGCGTTCGCGCAGGCGGCGGCCGGCGACAACGCCAGCGGGATGACGTTCATGG
>CAXTVL010000228.1:0-4935 GCA_964247515.1 uncultured Acetobacteraceae bacterium
CGGGCGGCCCCGCTACGGTCCGCCCCCCCGGGGGCCCCGGGGCGCCTCGCCGGGGTGGGGCGGGGGGCCCTGGGTGGTGCTGCGCGCCAAGGCGCGCCCGGCGTCCGGACTATTTGCCGGCGTGTCGTACGTGGTGCGCGGTCCCACGGAAGGCGGAGTCGCCCCCGTCGCCGGCTGCGACGCCGCCCATGCCGGCGCCGAGACGCGGGTCGACTACAGCGCCACCTATACGTTCTTCCGCTAAGCCGGTACTCCGAACTGCGCCTCGTGCAGCCGGCGGTAGACGCCGCCGGCGGCGATCAGTTCGTGATGGCGGCCCTGCTCGGCGACCCCGCTCGCGTCCACCACCACGATGCGGTCGGCGGCCTGGATCGTCGCCAGGCGGTGCGCGATGACCAGCGTGGTGCGGCCGCGCGCCAGCTCCGCCAACGAGGCCTGGATGGCGCGCTCGGTCTCGGTGTCGAGCGCGGAGGTGGCCTCGTCCAGGATCAGGATCGGCGGGTTCTTCAGGAACATGCGGGCGATGGCGAGGCGCTGCTTCTGGCCGCCGGACAGCTTGACCCCGCGCTCGCCCACCAGCGTGTCGAGCCCCTGCGGCAGTTGCGCGATGGTGGCCTCCAGTTGCGCGCGCCGCGCGGCCTCGCGGATCTGCGCCTCGGTGGCGTCGAGCCGGCCGTAGGCGATGTTGTCGCGCAGCGTGCCGCCGAACAGGAACACGTCCTGCTGCACGATGCCGATCTGGCCGCGCAGCGAGCGCAGCGTCATGGCGCGGATGTCGACGCCGTCGATGCTGATGCGCCCCGCTTGCGCGTCGTAGAAGCGCGGCAGCAGCGAGCACAGCGTCGTCTTGCCGGCCCCGGACGGCCCCACGAACGCCACCGTCTCACCGGCCTCGATACGCAGGTCGACGTCACGGAGCACCGTGGCCCCTGCCCCGTAGCCGAAGGTGACGCCCTCGTAGCTTATGTCGCCGCGCAAGCCCGCGACCGCGACGGCGCCGGGCGCGTCCACCACGTCCGGCTCGGTGTCGAGCAGCTCGGTGTAGCGGCGGAAGCCGGCGATGCCCTTGGGGTAGGTCTCCATCACCGAGTTGATCTTCTCGACCGGGCGGAAGAACACCCCGATCAGCAGCAGGAAGCTCACGAACCCGCCGTTCGACAGGCCGCCGTGCAGCACGAACCAGGTGCCGGCGACCATGACCACGATCTGCGTGAGCCGCATGCTCATGTAGCTGAGCGAGGTGCTGGCGGCCATGATGCGGTAGGCTTCGAGCTTGGTCTGCCGGTAGCGCTGGTTGTCCCGCGCGAACAGGGCGCGCTCGTGGTCCTCGTTGGCGAACGCCTGCACCACGCGCATCCCGCCGACGTTCTCCTCGATGCGGACGTTGAACTGGCCGACGCGGTTGAACAGGGCGCGGAAGCTCTGCGTCATGCGGGTGCCGTAGCGGCTGGCGAGCAGCGCGCTGGCCGGCACCACGATCGCGGTCAGCAGCGCCAGGCGGGTGTTGACGGTCGCCATCAGCGCGAACGCGCCGGCGAAGGTCATCACCGCGATGAACAAATCTTCCGGGCCGTGATGCGCGACCTCGCCCACCTCCTCGAGATCCTTGGTCACGCGCGCGACCAGGTGGCCGGTCTTGTGGTTGTCGTAGAAGCGGAACGACAGCTTCTGCAGGTGATCGAAGGCGCGGCGGCGCATCTCGGTCTCGATGTTGATGCCGAGCATGTGCCCCCAGTAGGTCACGACCACCATGAGGCCGGTGTTGACCAGGTAGACCGCGAGCAGGGCGGCCGAGGCCACCAGGATCAGCCCCCAATCCTGCCCCGGCAGCAGCCGGTCGATGAAGGCGCGCACCGCCATCGGGAAGCCGAGTTCCAGCAGGCCGGAGAGCACGGCGCAGCCGAAATCGAGCGCGAACAGACGCCAGTGCGGGCGGTAGTAGGCGAAAAAGCGCATCATGGTCGGGGATCGGTCCGTTTGGGGATGGTGGCGGTGCCATAGCACACCCGTGCTATGGTGGATGCATGAGCGTCGTCCTGCACACGCCTATGACGCTGGAGCAGTTCCTCGCCTGGGAGGAGCGGCAGGACGCGCGCTTCGAGTTCGACGGCAAGCAGCCATGCGCGATGGCGGGCGGCACCGCCGCGCACGCCGCGATCCAGGTCAACCTCATCACCGCGCTGCGCAACCATCTGCGCGGCAAGCCGTGCCGGCCGTTCGGCAGCGAGTTGAAGGTGACGGTGGCGGGGCGCGTCCGCTACCCGGACGCCTTCGTGGTCTGCAGGCCTGTCCCGGCGCGTGACAAGGTCGTCGACCACCCCACGGTGATATTTGAAATCCTGAGCGACGGCAGCGCCAACGACGATCTGGTAATCAAGAACCGCGAATACCGGGACACCGCCTCGGTGCGGCGCTACGTCGTCCTGCAACAGACCCATGCCGGCGCGGTGGTGTTTACGCGCAAGGGCGAGGATTGGGTGACGGAACTGGTGTCCGGGGCAGCGGCGGTGCTGCGGATGCCCGAGATCGGCATCGACATCACCCTGTCGGAGTTGTACGCCGACGTCGACCTCGACGCGGCCGGTTGAACCGAGGCGAGGCATCGAACGAGGATGGAATCCGCATGATCAGGTTGATCCCCCGTCCCGGCCTGCTGAGCAGCGTGGTCGTGGCGGTTTCGGTCGCCAGCGGCGTGGCGTTCGGTGTCACGGCGATGTCGGCCGCGCTCGCGCTGCGCCTCGCGGCGCGACGGATCGGAGGCAAGCGATGACCCTGCTGTACTTGCCGCTGCTGGCGCTGATCCACTTCACGTCGGGGACGGCGTTGGGCGGCATGGCGGTGCTGTCCGCCAAGGCGCTCGCGGATCTCCGCCGCGAGGCCAAGGCTCGGTAGCCGGTCTACGCGGCCGGCGGGCGTTGCCGCTGGATGATGCGCGCCATTGCGGCGTGGTCGGCGGTGGCGCTGTCGTATAGCCGCGCCAGGTCGGCCTTCATCGCGGTGCGGGAGTCGCCGTCCAGGTAGATCATGTGGCCGGACGGGTAGTACTTGACCGTCAGGTTCCGGCGCACCGAGGCGTCCGTCAGCGGCATGTTCCGCAAATCGAGCGTGGTCTGGAAGAACGGCGTCACGGAATCGTAGTAGCCGTTGGCCGACAGCACCTTGAGGTCGACGTTGAGGCTCATCGTCGCGGCCAGGTCGCCGGCGGTGTACAGCACCACGTTGCCTTGCGGGTCGACGCCCTTCTGCGCGCCGGTCGGGTCGGTGTGGTGGAAGTCCCAGTTGGCGAACGCCTGGTCGTTGAGGTCGGTGAACGCCGAGGTCGAGGTGAAGCGCAGATCCTCGTTCAGGTAGCTGTTCCACATCGCGGTGTAGACGCCGTTCACGGCGGTCATGGTCGGGTCGTTGCCGCCCGATTTCGGGTCGATCCGCCCGGCGATGCCGGTATCGATGCCGGTCGCGCGGCCGTCGTAGGAGCCGAGCGCCAGGCCCTTGTCGGCCAGCAGCGTGACCAGGAACGCCGAGGTGCCGAGTTGGTTGGCGGCCGCGACGTTGAGCGACCAACTGGTCAGGATGGTCTCGTCGATGCCGATCTCCTGGCTGAGTCGCTCGACCGTCGCAGGATCGGCCTTGGGAAACGCCGCCAGCGCCGCGGCGTATGGGCCGGTCGCGAACGCCTCCGCCGCCTCGGCGTAGCTGGGCAGGTCGGTGGGCGGCGGCTGCAGGGAAACCTTGTGGTGATACCACGCGTCGGCCGCCCAGGTCGGCAGCAGGCCGATCGGGTTGCCGGCTTGCGAATAGTCCAGGATCGAGGATTGCAAGGTGAGGCCGTTCAGCTCCACGCCGTCCTCGTGCAGCAGGTAGGCCAGCACGGCGGTGCGCGGCGTGCCGTAGCTCTCGCCGAACAGGAACTTGGGCGAGTTCCAGCGGCCGTTGGCGGTGAGGTAGCGCTTGATGAATTGCCGCAAGGCGCCCGCGTCCTGGTCGACGCCCCAGAAATCCTTGTTGACCTTGGGCGCGATCGCCGCCGAGTAGCCGGTGCCGACCGGGTTGATGAACACCAGGTCGCTGCGGTCGAGCAGGCTGTCGGGGTTGGTCTCGATCGTGTACGGCGGTGGCGGCGTGAAGCTTGGCAGCGAGGTGCGGATGCGCATCGGCGCGAACGAGCCGAGCAGCAGGTAGACCGACGACGATCCCGGGCCGCCGTTGTAGAAGAACGTGACCGGCCGGGTGCGACGCTCGGCGTCGTCCTTGGTAAACGCCACGTAGAAGATCTTGGCCTCGGGCTTCGAGCTGCTCGGGTCGACCGCGACCAGGTGCCCGACGGTCGCGGTGTAGTGGATGCTCTGGCCACCGATCACGACCTCGTGCCGTGTCACGGCGGCGCCCTCGGTCGCGTCGGTGACGTTGTCCTGCGGGCCGTTGCCGTAGGCCACCGGGTCGGAGAACGGCTGGTCCTGATTGGCGGCGCGCACCGGCTGGATCGCGGGATCGAGCGTGGTCGGAGTCTGGGCCATGACTGCTCTCCTGTCGTTGCGGATCAGCTTGTGGCGGGGGTGGTCAGCGCGTCGGCCAGTGCCTGGCCGCGCGGCGTGCCGAGGCCGGTGCAGGCGTTCCAGCCCGGCCCCGCGTCGTAGCCGAGGCGCGAGCCTGCCGGGCGGTTGGAGCCTTGCGTCACCTCGGAGAACAGCTCCGTGCGGCCATACACCATCGGCAGGAAGAAGCCGCCCGGGCGCGCCGCCTTCTGGTTGATGCGCGCCAGCAGCCCGGCCCAGAGCGGCGACACCGCGCTCGTGCCGGCGGCGAGCGTCCCCTGCCCCGCGACCACGATGGCGTAGCCGCTCTCCGGCCCGGCGTTGCCGGCGACGTCGGGCACGCCGCGCCCCCGCCTGCCCGCGTTCCAGACCCGCTGGCCGGAGATGGCGTTCCCCGCGACGC
>CAXTVL010000229.1:0-2843 GCA_964247515.1 uncultured Acetobacteraceae bacterium
GGGCATGACGGCGCTCTGCGAGGCCGTGGCGCTGCGGGTGCACTACCCGCTCGGCCGGGCGGGCGGCACGCTCCGGGCGGTCGATGGCGTCGACCTGCGCATCGCGGCGGGCGAGACGGTGGCGCTGGTGGGCGAGTCGGGCTGCGGCAAGTCGACGCTGGGGCGGGCATTGCTGCGGCTGGAGGAGGCGACCGACGGCGTGGTCATGTTCGACGGGCGCGACCTCGCGACCTTGCCGGCCGAGGCGCTGCGCCGCCAGCGCGCCGCCATGCGCATGGTGTTCCAGGACCCGTTCTCGTCATTGAACCCGCGCATGACGGTGGGCGAGACGCTGGCCGAGCCGCTGATCGTGCATGGCCTCGCGGGCCGCCGCGAGGCGCGCGACCAAGTGGCCGCGATGTTGGCCATGGTCGGCCTCGACCGGTCGGCGGCGGCGCGCACCCCGCACGCCTTCTCCGGCGGCCAGCGCCAGCGCGTCGCCATCGCCCGCGCGGTGATCGGCAGCCCGCGTTTCGTCGTGGCCGACGAGCCCTTGTCGGCGCTCGACGTCTCGGTGCAGGCGCAGATCCTCGACCTGTTCGACGACCTCAAGGCGCGGCTCGGCCTGACCTACCTGTTCGTGAGCCACGACCTCGCGGTGGTGCGCCACGTGGCCGACCGGGTGGCGGTGATGTATCTGGGCCGCATCGTCGAACTGGGGCCGGCCGATTCGGTGTTCGCCCACCCCGCGCATCCCTACACGCAAGCGCTGCTCGACGCCGTCCCGGTGCCCGATCCCGTCCGCGAGCGGTCGCGGGTGTTCGTGGCGCTCAAGGGCGAGCCGCCGGCGCCGGCGGCGCCGCCTGCCGGCTGCCGCTTCCATCCCCGCTGCCCGCACGCCATGCCGGTCTGCCGCAGCCGCGACCCGATGCCGCGGCCAGTGGCGGCGGGACAGATCGCGGCGTGCTGGTTGCATGGCACGGTGGCGGCCTGACTGGGAGGTCCCTTGCGCATCAAGATCGTCAACCCGAACACGACGCCCGCCTTCACCGAGCGCGTGCGCGCCGCCGCCGCCGGCATCGCCGCCGCCGGGACGACGGTGCTGGCCGGCAACCCCGCGCACGGTGTCGCGTCGGTCGAGAGCCACGCCGAGGAGGCGGTCGGCGCGATCGGCGTCATGCGCGAGGTCGCGGCGGGCGAGCGGGACGGCGTCGACGCCTACGTGGTCGCCTGCTTCGGGGATACCGGCGTCCATGCCGCGCGCGAGATCGCGCGCGGCCCGGTGGTGGGCATGACCGAGGCCGCCCTGTACGCGGCCGCCATGCTCGCGCACAGCTTCAGTGTCGTGACCTTGCCGCCGCGGACGCGCGCGCACGCGCTGCGCGTGCTGCACGAGACCGGGCTCGGCCACCGCTGCACCGTCCGCGCGATCGACGTCGCGGTCCTCGACCTGGCGCACGAGGCGCGGGCCACGCTGCCGGCGCTGCTGGCCGAGGCGCGGCTGGCGTTGGCGCACGACCACGCCGAGGCGATCGTCCTGGGCTGCGCCGGCTTGTCGGAGTTGGTGCAGCCGCTGGAGCGACAACTCGGCGTGCCGGTGGTCGACGGCGTGCTGGCGGGGTTGAAGCTCGCGGAGGGGCTGGTCGCGGCCGGGCTGCGCACCTCGAAGCGGTCCACCTACGCCGCCCCGCCGTCCGGGAGCGCGGCACCGTGAGCGTGCTGTTCCGCGACGTCCTGGTGTTCTCGCAGGCATCGCCGGCCGGATATTTCGGCCCGACCGATGTACGGGTGGCGGGCGAGCGCATCGCCGCGATCGGGCCGGACGCGGCGCGCGCGGCCCCGCCCGACGCCACCGTCGTCGAGGGTGGCGGCCACCACCTGCTGATGCCGGGCCTGGTCAACGGGCATTTCCACTCGCCGGTCAACCACATGAAGGGCGCGCTGCCGGGCCTGCCGCTCGAACTGTTCATGCTGTACGAGTCGCCGGCGCTGGAAGCGCTCAAGCCGACGCCGCGCGAGGCCTACCTGCGCACCATGCTCGGGGCCGTGGAAATGCTGCGTCTCGGCACGACGTCGGTGCAGGACGACGCCTTCTTCGTGCCGCACCCCTCGCCCGAGATCGTCGACGCGGTGATGCGGGCGTACGCCGATGTCGGGCTGCGCGCCACCGTGGCCCTCGACCAGCCGGAGCTGCCCGAACTCGACAAGCTGCCGTTCCTGGCCGAGTTGTTGCCGTCCGACTTGAAGGCGGAACTGGCGGCGCCGCCGCGGTTCGGCCGCGCCGACCTGCTGGCGGCCAACGAGCGCCTGATCGAGACCTGGCACGGGCGGGAGGGTGGCCGGTTGTCCGCGGCGGTGTCGGTCTCGGCGCCGCAACGGGTCACACCCGAGTATTTCGCCGAATTGGACGCGCTGAGCCGGGCGCACGACCTGCCGCTCTACGCGCACATGCTGGAGACCAAGCTGCAACGCGTGCTGAAGGACGAGCAGCCGCGCTTCGCCGGCCGCAGCCTGGTCCGCTACACCGCCGAGCTGGGCCTGCTCGGCGAGCGGATGAACGTCATCCACGCGATCTGGGTCGACGACGCCGACCTCGACCTGATCGCGGCCAGCGGCGCCAGCATCGCGCACAACCCGGTCAGCAACCTGCGGCTCGGCTCCGGCGTGATGCCGTTGCGCAAGATCCTGGAGCGCGGCATCAATGTCTGCCTCGGCACCGACGAGGCCATCGCCGACGACGCGGTGAGCATGTGGACGGTGGCCAAGATGGCCGGCCTGATCCACAACATCGACGGCTCGGACTGCGACCTCTGGCCCACCGCCGACGAGGTGCTGCGCTGCCTGCTGGCGGGCGGCGCTCACGC
>CAXTVL010000229.1:2853-3597 GCA_964247515.1 uncultured Acetobacteraceae bacterium
GCCGTCCGGCTTCGTTCCGGGCGACGAAGGCCGCACGCGAGGCGCGTATATCGCCGTGCTCACGCTGGCGCAGCCAGTGGCCGACGCGGTCCTGCGCCTCGCGTGCGGCCTTCGTCGCCCGGAACGAAGCCGGACGGCACCCGATACGACACTGTGACGCTGTGACGCGCGTAGTCGCCGCCGCTGTAGCCGGACAGCACGTGGACCGATCCCGGCGCCAGCATGTGCCGCACCCGCGCGCCATACAGGCAGTGCGCCGCCGTCACCGCGAGGCGGGTGCCGAGCAGGAAGCCGGTGCAGCGCGAGACGCCGGGGACTTGCACCAGCACCAGCGCCGACCACGGCAGCGCCGCGGGGGGGGCCCCCCCGCCCGGGGGCGGGGCGCGGCGCGGGGCCCCGTCGAGGCGGGCCGCCTGGCCGACCTGGCGCTGCTCGACCTCGACACGCTGGCGTTCACGCCGCTGAACGATTTGCGGCGGCAGCTCGTGTATTGCGAGGGCGGCGGCTCGGTGCGCCTGACCATGGTGGCGGGGCGCGTGGTGTTCGAAGGCGGCCGGGTCGCCACCGTCAACGAAGAAGACCTGTTGCGCGAGGCGCGCGAGCTGTTCGCGGCGGCGGGCGGCGGGGTCGAGGCGGGGAAGCAGCAGCGTGAGCAGGGCTGAGGCGAGGAGGCGCCTGAGGAGGAAGGCGCGGCGGTGGCAGTGGTGGAAGCGGTGACGATGCTCGAGGGCGCCGGTGTGGAGG
>CAXTVL010000229.1:3607-4935 GCA_964247515.1 uncultured Acetobacteraceae bacterium
GGACCCGCACGCGCGGGTCCGCTCCGCCCAGGCCTGGCAGCAGCAGCGCCGCGAGCAGCGCGCGTCGGATCAGGTCAGCACCTGCATGTCGCCGTCGACCGCCAGCGCCTGACCGCTGATGGTGGCCCCGAACGGACTGCACAGATAGAGCGCCATGTTGGCGATGTCCTGCGGCGTCACCATGCGGCGCAGGCTGGTCGACGCCAGCGCCCGAGCCTCCTGCTCCGCCTCGGTGATGCCGTTCGCGGCCGCCTTGGCGCGCAGCACGGCGCGGATGCGCGGGCCGTCGACCAGGCCGGGCAGGATCGCGTTGACCCGGATCGCGTCGGGGCCGAGTTCGATCGCCAGCGACTTGGTGAAGCCCACGACTCCCCACTTCGCCGCAGCGTACGGGCTGCGCAGCGCGAAGCCGAAGCGCCCGGCCGAGCTGCTCATGTTGACGATGCTGCCGCCCCCCGCCGCCCGCAGCGCCGGCACCGCGCGGCGCGCGCAATGGAACATCGCCGCGAGGTCGATGCGCAGCGTGGCGTCGAGCGCCGCCGGCTCGATGTCCTCGACCCGCGCGGTCGGCCCGGCGATGCCGGCGTTGTTGACCAGCACGTCGAGCCCGCCCAGCGCCGCGACCGCCGCATCGACGAACCCGGCCATCGCCTCGGCCTCGCCGGCGTCGGCGCGCACTTTCAGGGCACCATCCAGGAGCACACCAAGCACGTGCTTGACGAGCTCGAGAAGAACCTCATCGCCGCGGGCTCGTCCATGGAGAAGGTGCTCAAGGTCAACGTCTACCTCAACGATCTGAAGGACTATCAGGCGATGAACGACACCTACAAGGGCCGCTTCGGCAACATGCCGCCGGTCCGTACGACCATCTCTCCGGCCGGTGGCATTCCCGGTAACTCCCTGGTTGAGATCGACGTGATCGCCCACCTCTAGTTCCCTTGACGCCGAAGGGATCTGCCGTCTCCGTTCGTGTTCGCCATCGTTCTTATCTGCCTTCGTTCCATGAGGTTTTCCATGTCTCCGATCCGCCGTGCTGGTCTGTCGCGTCGCGAACTCCTGAAGCAGTCAGGCATGCTCTCAGCGCTGGGCGTGACGTCGATTGTCAGCCCGATCACTGCGAATGCTGCCGTTGCCTCTGCGGCCCAGACCGGCGCGGGAACGCTGACACCTGCCGATTTTCCAGTCATGACCGGTCTCGAGACCTCCAACCTCTTCACCGAGATCGGCGTGCGGCCGATCCTGAACGCGCGCGGCACCTTCACTATCATCAGCGGCTCGCGGTCGCTGCCTGAGGTTAAGCAGGCGATGTACGAGGCGTCGTTCTACTT
>CAXTVL010000230.1:0-4927 GCA_964247515.1 uncultured Acetobacteraceae bacterium
GGTCAAGCCCGCGCATGACGAGTTCGGGGGCAAGTCACGGGAACCGGACACCAGTGCGCTGCGAGCGGGCAATCGGGGACAACTCGCGGGCGTCCCCATGCCGCTCGACAGGAGCGAACGGCGTGGGCGCCGTCGGCGGCCGTGGCCCTGCCCGGCCAATTTGCCCAGCCATTTCGACGGCGCCTCGCCAGACCTAAGAGCCGGGTAGCTTGTGGTGGGTGATGTTGTTGGAGGTCTTGCCTCCGGGGAGTATGCCCAACGCGCTGCTGCCGGCGACGATCGTGGGGAACACCTGACCCACGCCGGCTTGGTAGTATGTGCCGGCGGCGAGCACCGGGTGGCGCTTGAAGTTGCCGGAAATGTTGCTCAAAGAGTCGTCTCCGTAGGAGTCGAGCCGCAACTGGCCTCCGGTCGGCATGTGCGTGACTGTCTTGCCGTCGCCGCGCGAATGGTTGACAATGCCGTTTTGCTTGTTAACCAATAGCCTGCCGCCATCCTCCATTTCCGACACGTTGATCACGCCTTGGTTCTTGTCTACGACGACTTGGCCTGAGTTGTTTTTTATCTCGATCTCGTTTTTATTTTTGTAGACATGCTGTAGTGAATGATTGGCCTGGGAACTGAACTTGCCCATGTTTATCTCAATCCCGGTTCTTCCTTGGTTATGCAAGGAGTCAAGATTCCCCGTGTTATTTCCGATATCGAAGTTATTTTTATTGCCAGAATCCAGGATATTACTGTTGTTGTGAGCAATTCCAACAACACCTGTATTATTCGAAACGGCGAGATAGTCATTGTTGCGTTGGACGATGGTTTGCCCGCCATGGTCTATCAGACCCAGCACCGCATTGTTTTCTCCGACCTGACCCAAGCCGGTGTGAGGCGGCGCGACCGCGTTCTGTGTCTCGGTGGACGGCCTCGACGGCGCCGAGTTGAAGCTTCCCGTGTCACTTGAGTTGGCCGATGCCGGGGCGGTCGGGCGCAGGGTCCCGCCGGGAGCCTCATGGCCCGCCGGTCCGGACTGGGTTGCCGTCGAAATCGGCCGGTGCGCTTGCGCCTGCTGGTCTAGGCTGTCACTGAAAGCCGCGCCGGCGCTGCTCTCGCGGCGTTTGCCCAACCTAGCCAACGCGATGTCGTCAGTGTGGTAATGCGAGCTGGACGGCGCTCCCACCATTGGCTGTACTGGCATGGCATGTTTCCCTGTTGCTGTTGCCGGACGGAAACGTAATCCGGTTCCCTGACTTCTTCCTGACGAGCAATCCGCCATCAGTCGCCGCTCGTGGCGCACCATCCCCGCGCACCGCTGCCCGGCTCAGCGCAGCGGCAAGCCGCGAGCCTGGCAAAAAGCTCGGGCAGGGTTTTCAAGCCAGGAGGTGCGACGGGGGCGAGAAGGGTGGGCGCCGCGCGCGCCTGGCGTGGTGAAACTGCCGGTCGTCCGGAGCTTGCCACGCGAGACACGACGAAGCGGCGGCCGCCTGGGCTCCAACGTGCGAAAGGAAGGCTGGACCGCGTCGCCGAGGTCCAGCCACCAATGGCCGATCAGACGGAGTAGTACATCTCGAACTCGACTGGATGCGGGGTGTGCTCGAACTTGTACACCTCGGTCCACTTTAGCTCGATGTAGCTCTCGATCTGCTCGCGGTTGAACACGTCGCCCGCGAGCAGGAACTCATGGTCGGCGGCCAGCGCGCCCAGCGCCTCGCGCAAGCTGCCGCACACCGTGGGGATGCCGCGCAGCTCCTCCGGCGGCAGGTCGTAGAGATCCTTGTCCATCGGGTCGCCCGGATGGATCTTGTTCTTGATGCCGTCCAGGCCCGCCATGGTGATGGCCGAGAACGACAGGTACGGGTTGGCGCTGGGGTCCGGAAAACGCACCTCGACCCGCTTGGCCTTCGGGCTGGTGGTGTATGGGATGCGGCACGAGGCGGAGCGGTTGCGCGCCGAGTAGGCCAGCAGCACCGGCGCCTCGAAACCCGGGATCAGCCGCTTGTAGCTGTTGGTGGTCGGGTTGCTGAACGCGTTGATCGCCTTGGCGTGCTTGATGATGCCGCCGATGAAGTACAGGCAGGTCTCCGAAAGGTCGGCATAGCCGTTGCCGGCGAACAGCGGCTTGCCTTCCTTCCAGATCGACTGGTGGGTGTGCATCCCGGTGCCGTTGTCGCCGTAGATCGGCTTGGGCATGAACGTCGCCGTCTTGCCGTAGCTGTGGGCGACGTTGTGGACGCAGTACTTATAGATCTGCATCTGGTCGGCCATCTTGGTCAGCGTGGCGAACCGCGTGCCCAGCTCGTGCTGCGACTGTGCCACCTCGTGGTGGTGCTTCTCGATCACCAGGCCCATCTCGCCCATCGTCGAGAGCATCTCGGCGCGCAGGTCGCTCTCGCTGTCGACCGGCGGCACCGGGAAGTAGCCGCCCTTGATCCCCGGCCGGTGGCCCATGTTGCCGTCGGCGAAGTCCTTGAGGCCGGAGCCGGGGCCTTCGCTGCTGTCGATCTGGTACATCCCGAAATTGCCGCCGGTGCCGAACTTGGCGCTGTCGAAGATGAAGAACTCGGCCTCGGCGCCGCACATCAGCGTGTCGCCGATGCCGGACGACTTCAGGTAGGCCTCGGCCTTCTTGGCGGTGCCGCGCGGGTCGCGCGCGTAGGCCTGGCCGGTCGAGGGTTCGACGATGTCGCAGAACAGGATCAGGCTCGGCTTGGCCGCGAACGGGTCCATGACCGCGGTCTCGGGGTCGGGCATCAGGATCATGTCGCTCTCGTTGATCGCCTTCCAGCCGGCGATCGAGGAGCCGTCGAACATGATGCCGTCGGTGAAGGCGTCCTCGTCGATGGTCGAGACGTGCTGCGCCGTGTGCTGCCACTTGCCGCGCGGGTCGGTGAACCGCAAGTCGACGTACTCGACGGAGTGTTCCTTGAACATCTCCATCACGTCGGCGACGCCCTTGGCGTTGTCTGCCATCAGTCCAGCCCCTTCACCCAGTAAGCCGGACGCGCCCCACGCGCGTCCGTCGCAAGCTTCGTTTCAGCCTAGATCGCGTCCTCGCCGCGTTCGCCGGTGCGGATGCGCACCACCTCCTCGACCGAGCTCACGAAGATCTTGCCGTCGCCGATGCGTCCGGTGCGGGCCGCCTCGACGATCGCCTCGACCGCGCGCTCGGCCACATGGTCCTCGCACACCACCTCGATCTTGACCTTGGGCAGGAAGTCGACGACGTACTCGGCCCCCCGATACAGCTCGGTATGCCCTTTCTGACGGCCGAAGCCCTTGGCCTCGACCACGGTGATGCCCTGCAGCCCGACCTCGTGCAGCGCCTCCTTCACCTCGTCGAGCTTGAACGGCTTGATGATCGCCTCGATTTTCTTCATGCGCATACGCCGGAGCGCCGGCGCCTCTCGTGAACGGGCGAAGTTTGCATGATGCGTGCCAGCGGGCAATCCATCGTGGCGGCCGCGATCGGCGCGCGGGATGCCTGCTTTTTCGGCAACGGTTGCCGCCGCGGGGCACGGCCACCATACTTCCGCTCCGATCGGATGGGAGCCGCGCCATGAAGCCGTTGAATACCCTGCTCGCGGGCAGCGGCACCACGATCTTCACCGTGATGTCGGCGCTGGCGCTGCAGCATGATGCCATCAATCTCGGTCAGGGCTTCCCCGACGCCGAGGGCCCGGCGGACGTGGTGCGCGCCGCCGCCGACGCGCTGCTCGACGGGCGCAACCAGTATCCGCCGCTGGCCGGGGTGCCGGAACTGCGGCAGGCGGTGGCCGCCGCCAACCGCCGCTTCTATGGCCTCGACGTGGACCCGGCGCACGAGGTCGTGGTGACGTCGGGCGCCACCGAGGCGATCACCGCCAGCCTGATGGCGCTGCTCGACCCCGGCGACGAGGTGGTGCTGATCGAGCCGCTGTACGACACCTACCTGCCGGTGGTGCGGATGCTGGGCGCGGTGCCGCGCCTGGTGCGCCTGCAGCCGCCGCGCTGGGAACTGCCGCGCGCCGAGCTGGCGGCGGCGTTCGGCCCGCGCACCAAGGCGATCCTGCTCAACACGCCGATGAACCCGACCGGCAAGGTGTTCACCACCGCCGAGCTGGCGTTCGTGGCCGACCTGCTGCAACGCCACGACGCCTACGCGGTGTGCGACGAGGTCTACGAGCACCTGACCTTCGACGGCTGGCGCCACATCCCGCTGATGACGCTGCCGGGGATGCGCGAGCGCTGCCTGCGCATCGGCAGCGCCGGCAAGACGTTCTCGCTGACCGGCTGGAAAGTGGGCTACGTCACGGCGCCGCGCGCGCTGGCGGCGGTGGTCGCGCGGGCGCACCAGAACCTGACCTTCACCACGCCGCCCAACCTGCAGCGCGCGGTGGCGCTGGGGCTGGGCAAGGACGACGCCTACTTCGCATCGCTCTCCGGCGAACTCGCGTCGCGCCGCGACCGGCTCTCGGCCGGGCTGGCGGGGCTGGGCTTCGACGTGTTGCCGGCGCAGGGCAGCTACTTCGTCACCGCCGACTTCGCCCCGCTCGGCTTCGCCGGCGACGACGCAGCGTTCTGCCGTCACCTCACCCAGCAGGCGCGGGTCACGGCGATCCCGGTCTCGGCGTTCTACGCCGGGCAGGCGCCACGGCACTACGTCAGGTTCGCGTTCTGCAAGCGGCCCGAGGTGCTGGACGAGGCGCTGGCGCGGCTCGCCGGCCACTTCGCGCGGCCTGCCACATTGACGCCGGCGGCCCGTTCGGCGTAGACGCGCAGCCCGGATGGCGGACGTAGCTCAGTTGGTAGAGCGCCAGGTTGTGGTCTTGGATGTCGTGGGTTCGAAACCCATCGTTCGCCCCATCCGCCTTTGATCGCCACGTTCCTGTATGCCCTGGTGGCGCTGCTGGTCATCTTCGACCCGCCCGGCACCGCGGCGCTGTTCGCGGCCCTCACT
>CAXTVL010000231.1:0-4926 GCA_964247515.1 uncultured Acetobacteraceae bacterium
CCGCTCGGCGTGCTGCCGGCGGGCGGGCGCACGCTGGCGCTGCCGGCGCTGCCGCCCACCGGCACCCAGTTGCTGATCAGCCAGGAGCCACGCGGCGGCTCGGCCACCGGGCAGCCGACCGGCCCGGTGCTGTACTCGGGCACGCTCGCTTCGCGCTGAAGGCGCGGGCGGAACTTTGCCCCGCACCCGGCGGTTTTCATCGCTTGGTGACACAGGAGGGCAAGACATGGCCAAGCCGGACCCGGCGCAGATGGAAAAACTGTGGTCGATGATCAAGGACATCCAGTTCGCGATGCTGACCAGCGAGGACGGCGACGTGCTGCGCAGCCGGCCGATGGCGGCCTCGCAGACCAGCTTCGAGGGCGAGCTTTGGTTCTTCACCCGCGCCTCCAGCCACAAGGTCGCGGAGGTCAGCAGCGACCAACGGGTCGGCGTCAGCTATGCCGACCCGCAGCACCAGAACTATGTCTCGCTGTCGGGCAGCGCGAGCCTGGTGCGCGACCAGGCGGCGGTCGACGCGCACTGGAGCGAGGCGCTGCGCACTTGGTTTCCCAAGGGCAAGGCCGATCCCGACATCGCCCTGCTCAAGGTCGACGTGCAGCAGGCGGAATATTGGGACGCGCCCAACTCCAAGATGGTCCACGCCTATGGCTACGTGAAGGCGGTGCTGACCGGAGCGCCGCCGCATCCGGGCGACAACGCCAAGCTCGACCTCGCCTGAACGCCGCACGGAACGAATTACAAATCTGTGAGGCAAAAAACATTTGCATCGGGATCGGTGGAGGCCTAGATGTCTCTGCGGCGGGACGGTTCGCCATCCCGCCTTCTTGGACGTTTCCTCCCTAAACTTGGCGGCGCTGCGAAGCGCCGCCACTTTTTTGGCCGCGGCACAGGGGAATGACGTCATGCCGAGCCAGCACGACATCGAGCGCTACCACCGGGACGGCTTCCTGGTGCTGCCGGGCTTCAAGGCCGCCGCCGAGATCGCCACGGTGCGCGCCCGGGCCGCGGCGATCGTGGATGGGTTCGACATGACCGAGGCGGTGTCGGTGTTCACCACCCGCGACCAAGGCCCGCGTACCGATCGCTACTTCCTCGAATCGGGCGACAAAATCCGCTGCTTCTTCGAGGAGGAGGCGTTCGACGGCCAGGGAAGGCTGGGCCAGGCCAAGGCGCTGTCGATCAACAAGATCGGCCACGCGCTGCACGACCGCGACGCCGTGTTCGACGCGTTCTCGCACGGCGCGGACTGGGCGGCGGTGGCGGCGGACATCGGCTTGGCACGCCCGCTGCTTTGGCAATCCATGTACATCTTCAAGCAGCCCGGCATCGGGGCCGAGGTGCGCTGGCACCAGGACGCCAGCTTCTTCGTCACCGATCCGCCCAGCGTGACGACGTTCTGGCTGGCGCTGGAGCCGGCCGACCGCGGCAACGGCTGCCTCTGGGTCGAGCCGGGAGGGCATCGCGGGCCGTTGCGCGAGCGGTTCGTGCGCGAGGGCGACGCCACTCGCCTGGAACGCCTCGACCCCGCGCCCTGGCCCGGCGAGGCCAGCGCGGTGCCGGTCGAGGTGGACGCCGGCACGCTGGTGGTGTTCCACGGCTTGCTGCCGCATTACAGCGCGCCCAACCGCTCGGCCGTCTCGCGGCACGCCTACACGCTGCACGTCACCGACGCGCGGGCGGCCTATGACCGCGGCAACTGGCTGCAACGCGACACCCGCGAGCTGCGCGGCTTCTGACACGTTAATGTCTTGGCCGACCGTCGTGACGCTTTTATAGCGCTACACAACAATGCCGTGACGATCTTGTAACTTTGCATTGCGCGATTTCCGGTCGCCCGTTAATGCGGAGTGAACACAGGAGGCGTGCATGGCCCAGAACCTTTGGAACGCGGGCGCGGTGGACAACATCTTCGCCCCTTACGACTGGTCCAACGGCGCGCCGCAACCGGGCGACACGCTGGTGATCGGGGCCGGGACGGCGTTCCTGGGCGACAGCAACATCTACGGCGACACCGTCGTGCTGGCGGGCGAAGCGACCAATCCGACCCTCATCGCCTTCGGCGCCGCCGACGTCGCGGCGGTGGTCGCCTACAGCGACGCGGTCCCGGTTCCCGCCACCTCGGGCGGCTCCGCTCCCACCGGCACCATCGAGGTGGCCGGCGCTCCCACCGTGTCGCTGCAGGTGATCGGCAGCCAGGAGGCCGAGGCGCACGCCACCGTCACCATCGACGACTACTCGCAGATGCGAGGCGGCTTCACCGCCAGCGGCGCCAACGCCAGTGTGTCGATCGACGGCACCGGCACGTCGACCTTCGCCAACACCGCCAGCAGCCTGGCCGGGGTTTACGAAGTCGCGAACGTCAACGCCACCGTGGTCGGAGACGGCACGTTCGACATCGGCTTGTTCGATGCGATGCGGTTCGCCTCGGGCGTGTCGGCCGGCCAGACGATCAACGACAACGGCGGCTCCCTGAGCATCGTCGACACGCGGGATTTCCACGCCTCGGTGGTGTGGTCGCCGACGGCGACCAGCGACGGCAGCAACCAGTATATCGAGCTTCCCGGCCTCGCCGCGGATCACTACTCCTACGCCAACGGCGTGCTGTCGCTCACCGCCGGCGGCACCGACGTGTTCGACTTGCACCTGCGCACCGACCCGGCCGGCGACGTGGTGGCGGCGCAAGCGAGCGGCGGCATCCAAGTCTACGCTTCGGCCGCCGCCGCCGCCGATGCCAACGCGGTGCCGCTGGCTCACGCCTGAGGCCGCCTCGCCTCGCTCACGGGGAGCGAGTGGCCGGTCAAGCCGCCTCGCGCCGCTCGCCCCCGAACAGGAACTCGATGTCGTCGCCCTCCAGCGCCGCGATGTCGCTCTCCTCGCTGAACGCCAGGTTTGCGAGGTCGGCCTTGCGCTCCTGCAGGTCGAGGATGCGCTCCTCGACCGTGTCGGCGGCGATCAGCTTGAACACGAACACCGACTTGGTCTGGCCGATGCGGTGCGCGCGGTCCGAGGCTTGGTTCTCCACCGCGGGGTTCCACCACGGGTCGTAATGGATCACCGTATCGGCCGACGTGAGGTTGAGCCCGCGCCCGCCGGCCTTGAGGCTGATGAGAAACAGCGGCACCTCGGCGGCCTCGAAGGCGCGCACCGGCTCGGCGCGGTCGGTGGTGTCGCCGCGCAGCTCGACATAGGCGATCCCGGCCTCGACCAGGCGCGGCTTGATCAGGTCGAGCATCGAGGTGAACTGCGAGAACACCAGGATGCGCCGTCCCTCGGCGATCATCTCCCGGGCCATCTCCAGCAGGTCGTCGAGCTTGCTCGACGAGCGCACCAGCCGCGCCGAGGGCAGCTTGACCAGGCGCGGGTCGCAGCACGCCTGGCGCAGCTTGAGCAGCGCGTCGAGCACCACGATGCGGCTGCGCGCCAGGCTGCTGGCGGCGATCTGCTCGCGCACCCGGTCGTACAGCGTGGCGCGGATGGTCTCGTACAGCTCGCGTTGGTCCGGGGCGAGGGCGATGCGGCGCAGGATGGTGTGCTTGGGCGGCAGTTCGGTCGCGACCTCGCCCTTGGTCCTGCGCATGATGAACGGCCGGATGCGGCGCACCAGCTGCAGGCGCCGCTTGTCGTCGCCCTTCTTCTCGATCGGGCCGCGGAAGCGGCGCGCGAAGTCCCTCCGCGCGCCGAGCAGGCCCGGCATCAGGAAGGCGAACTGCGACCACAGCTCGTCGAGGTTGTTCTCGATCGGCGTGCCGGACAGGCACAGCCGGAACCGGGTGTCGAGCTGGCAGACCGCGCGGGTCGCCTTGGCGTCGGGGCTCTTGATCGACTGCGCCTCGTCGAGCACGACGATGTGCCAGGCGAGGTCGCGCATCAGCTCGATGTCGCGGCTCAGCACGGTGTAGGTGGTGATGACGACGTGAGCGCCGCCGAGCTGCCCGCGCCGCTCGTGGCGCTCCAGCCCGTGCAGCACCTCGACGCGCAGGCGGGGCGCGAACTTGGCGAGCTCCGCGGTCCAGTTGCTGACCAGGCTGGTCGGCACCACGATCAGCGCCGGCCGGTCGAGCCGGCTGGCCTCCTGCTCGACCACGATGTGCGCGATGGTCTGCGCGGTCTTGCCCAGCCCCATGTCGTCGGCCAGGAAGCCGGACAGCCCGTGCGCGCGCAGATGTTGCAGCCAGTCGACGCCCTGCTGCTGGTAGGGGCGCAGGTCGCCCTTGAAGCCGGGACCCACAGTGACCGGCGCGATCTCCGGCTCGCCGCGGAAGTTCGCCGTGTAGGCCTCGATCGCCGCCGCGTTCTGCCACTTGCTCGCGAGCAGGTCCTCGAGCTCCAGCACGGCCGGCGCCTCGGCCGTGGGCAGCACCAGGGTGCCGTCGGCCCCGCGCTCCGAGGCCTCGATCAGGTCGCCGATGATCGCGAGCAGCCGCTCGACCCGCTCGGCCGGGAGCTTGACGATGCGGCCGTCGTCGAGGCTGGTGATGACCTCGCCGTCGACCACGCGGGCGCTGGCCATGCCGCCGCGCTCGATCAGCCGGCTCAGGATCGGCAGCAGGGCCACCCGCTGGCCGTCGATCTCGATGCCGAGCTCGAGCGAGAAGCCGCCCGCGCCGGCGTCGCTGATGTGCATGTCGTAGAGGCCGACCTGGTCGACCAGGCGCGGGCCGAAGTCGCGCTCGATCAGGTTGCGCCAGCCCAGCGCCTGCAACGCCGGCAGCCGCTCGGCGATGAAGCCCTGCCAGCGCTCCGAGGCGTCGCGGCCGCGGAAGACGAACACCCGCCGGCCGCGCGCGGTGCCGGCGTCGGCCACGCGCATCTGCACGAAGCCGTCCTCCTGCAACAGGTCGAGCGCCGCCGCCTCGGCCGCCGGGTCGCGGCGCACGAAGCGCGCCGCACCCGAGCTCCCCGGCGCGGCGGCCACGCGCAGGA
>CAXTVL010000232.1:0-1277 GCA_964247515.1 uncultured Acetobacteraceae bacterium
GCGCAGCGGGCGCCAGGCGCGCGAGGCCGAGGCCCTGCGCGCCAATTTGCGCCGCCGCAAGGAGCAGGCGCGCGCCCGCGCCGAACCGCCCCCGCCGGAAGACCAGTCATGACGGTGATGTCGGACCGCTGGATCAGGCGGATGGCGGCCGAGCACGCCATGATCGAGCCGTTCGTCGAGGCGCAGAAGGCGGCCGGCGTCATCAGCTACGGGCTGTCCAGCTACGGCTACGACGCCCGCGTCGCCGACGAGTTCAAGGTGTTCACCAACGTCGATTCGGCGATCGTCGACCCCAAGGCGTTCGCGCCCGAGAGCTTCGTCGACCGCCGCGGCGCCATCTGCATCATCCCGCCGAACAGCTTCGCGCTGGCGCACACCGTCGAGTACTTCCGCATCCCGCGCGACGTGCTGGTGATCTGCCTGGGCAAGTCGACCTATGCCCGCTGCGGCATCATCGTCAACGTGACGCCGCTGGAGCCCGAGTGGGAGGGCCAGGTCACGATCGAGATCAGCAACACGACGCCGCTGCCCGCGAAGATCCACGCCTTCGAGGGCATCTGCCAATTCCTGTTCCTTTCGGGCAACGAGGCGTGCGAGACCAGCTACGCCGACCGCGCCGGCAAGTACATGGGCCAGCGCGGCGTCTCGCTTCCCCGCATGGCCTAGAACAGGACACAGGAGCAGGCTTGGACAAGATTCGGATTCGCGGCGGCCGGCCGCTCGATGGCGAGATCGCCATCGGCGGGGCCAAGAACGCCGGCCTGCCGCTGATGGCGGCGGGCCTGCTCACCGCCCAACGCCTCACGCTGACCAACGTGCCGCTGCTCGACGACATCCACACCATGGCGAGCCTGCTGGCGCAGCACGGCGTCGCGGTCGAGCGGCTCGACAACGAGGGCCGCACGCTCTCCATCGGCGGCGCCATCGCGAGCACCGAGGCGCCGTACGACATCGTGCGCAAGATGCGCGCCTCGGTGCTGGTGCTGGGGCCGCTGCTGGCGCGCATGGGCGAGGCGCGGGTGTCGCTGCCGGGCGGCTGCGCCATCGGCACCCGCCCGGTCGACCTGCACCTGCGCGGGCTGGAGCAGATGGGCGCGGTGATCGCGCTGGAGGGTGGCTACATCGACGCCCGCGCGCCGCTCGGCCTGCGCGGGGCGGACATCGTGCTGCCGCTGCCCAGCGTCGGCGCCACCGAGAACCTGCTGATGGCGGCGAGCCTGGCGCGCGGCCGCACCGTGCTCGCCAACGCCGCGCGCGCGCCCGAGATCGCCAACCTG
>CAXTVL010000232.1:1287-2784 GCA_964247515.1 uncultured Acetobacteraceae bacterium
CCGCCACCCACGCCCTCATCCCCGACCGGAGCGAGACCGGCACCTACGCCTGCGCCGCCGCCATCGCCGGCGGCGCGCTGCGCCTGCGCCACGCGCGGCTCGACCACCTCGCGGCCGTGGCGCGGCTGCTGGGCGAGGCCGGGGTCGAGGTGAGCGAGCAGGATGACGGGCTGACCGTGCGCCGGCTCAACGGCCTGCACGGCGCGGACGCGATGACCGAGGCGTACCCGGGCTTCCCCACCGACATGCAGGCGCAGTTCATGGCGCTGATGTCGGTGGCGCAGGGGGCGGCGATGGTGACGGAGACGATCTTCGAGAACCGCTTCATGCACGTCCCCGAACTCAACCGCATGGGGGCGCGCATCAACGTCCACGGCGCCTCGGCCATCGTGCGCGGCGTCGAGCGGCTGTCCGGCGCCCCGGTGATGGCGACCGACCTGCGCGCCTCGGTGTCGCTGGTGCTGGCGGGCCTGGCCGCCTCGGGCGAGACCGTGGTGAACCGGGTCTACCATCTCGACCGCGGCTACGAGGCGGTCGAGCGCAAGCTGGCGGCGTGCGGCGCCGACATCGAGCGCCTTCCGGGGTGAGCGCGGCCCCGATCATCCTGGCGCTGCCCAAGGGCCGCATCCTCGCCGAGTGCGGCCCGCTGCTGGCCCGCGCCGGGGTGCGGCCGGCGTCCGACTACCTCGACGAGGACAGCCGCCGGCTGCGCTTCCCCACCGACGACGCGGCGCTCGACGTGGTGCGGGTGCGCCCGTTCGACGTCGCGACCTTCGTGGCGTTCGGCGCGGCGCAGATCGGCATCTGCGGCGCGGACGTGCTGATGGAGTTCGACTACTCGGAGATCTACGCCCCGCTCGACCTCGGCATCGGCATCTGCCGCGTCTCGGTGGCCGAGCCCGCCGAGGGTGCGGGCGAGGACGACCCGCGCACCTGGTCGCAGGTGCGGGTCGCGACCAAATACCCCAACATCGCGCGCCGGCACTACGCGGCGCGCGGCATCCATGCCGAGGTGGTGCATCTGAACGGGGCGATGGAGCTGGCGCCGGGCCTGGGCCTGACCCGGCTGATCGTCGACCTGGTGGCGACCGGCTCGACGCTTCAGGCCAACGGGCTGGTCGAGACCGAGGTGATCGCCCACGTCACCAGCCGGCTGATCGTCAACCGGACAGCGCTCAAGACCCAGCCCGAGGCGGTCGGCGGCTGGATCGCCCGCTTCCGCGAAGCCCTCGCGTCGCTGAGCGCGCCGGCGGTCGCGGCATGAGGCGGCTCGACACCGGCGATCCGGCGTTCGAGGCCGGGTTCGCCGAACTGTTGGCGCAGGGGCGCGAGACCACCGACTCGGTGGGCGGCATCGTGGCCACCATCATCGCCGCCGTCCGCGAGCGCGGCGACGCGGCGTTGTGCGAATACACCACGCGGTTCGACCGGCTGCCGATGCGGCCGGACCGCCTGCGGCTGACCACCGCCGAGATCGACGCGGCGGTGGCGGAGGTG
>CAXTVL010000232.1:2794-4914 GCA_964247515.1 uncultured Acetobacteraceae bacterium
GGGCCGCGGCGCCGGCCCCGCCGGCGTCTCCCCCCCCCCGAGCCCCCCGCGGGGGGGGCGGAGGTGTCGCCCGCGCTGCACGACGCGCTCGATGTCGCGGCGAGCCGGATCGAGGCGTTCCACCGGGCGCAGATGCCCGCCGACATCGAGGTGCCGGACCCGGCCGGCCTCACGCTGGGGCTGCGTTGGGGGCCGATCGACGCCGTGGGGCTGTATGCCCCGGGCGGGCGGGCCGCCTATCCGTCGTCGGTGCTGATGAACGCGATCCCGGCGCGGGTCGCGGGGGTGCCCCGGGTCGCGATGTGCGTGCCGACACCGGACGGGGCGCTCAACCCGCTGGTGCTGGCCGCGGCCCGGCGCGCCGGCGTGGCCGAGATATACCGCGTCGGCGGCGCGCAGGCGGTGGCGGCGATGGCCTATGGCACCGCCAGCATCGCCGCGGTCGACCGCATCGTGGGGCCGGGCAACGCCTACGTGGCCGAGGCCAAGCGGCAGGTGTTCGGCCGCGTCGGCATCGACAGCATCGCCGGCCCGTCCGACGTGCTGGTCATCGCCGGTGCCGAGCAGGACCCGGAGCACGTCGCCATCGACCTTCTCGCGCAGGCCGAGCACGACGAGGCGGCGCGGTCGATCCTGATCACCGACTCCACCGGCTTCGCCGACCGGGTGGCGGCGGCGGTGGCGGCGGCGCTGCCCACCCTGCCCCGCCAGGCCATCGCCGCGGCATCCTGGCGCGACCGGGGTGCGGTCATCGTGGCGCGCGACTGGGGAGAGGCGGCGACGCTCGCCAACCGCATCGCCCCGGAGCACCTGCAGGTCCTGACCTCCGAGCCCAAGGCGGTGTTCGCCCAGGTGCGCCATGTGGGCTCGGCGTTCCTTGGGGCCTGGTGCCCGGAGGCGGTGGGCGACTACGTGGCCGGTCCCAATCACGTGCTGCCGACCGGCGGCAGTGCCCGCTTCGCCTCCGGCCTCTCGGTCCACGAGTTCCTCAAGCGCACCACCTGGGTCGCGGGCGACCTTGCGGCGTTGCGCCGCGTCGGCCCCGCGGCGGTGGCGCTGGCCGAGGCCGAGGGCTTGCACGCCCACGCCCGCAGCATCGCGATCCGGCTCGCTTGACCTGGCGTGCGCCGGTCATCATGTTCCGGCCGAGCTTAAAACCCCAGTTCCGAGGCTAGATGTCCAAAGAGGATATGATCGAGTTCAGCGGCACCGTGCAGGAGCTGCTGCCCAACGCGATGTTCCGCGTCAAGCTCGACAACGAGCACAGCATCCTGGCGCACACCAGCGGCAAGATGCGCAAGAACCGCATCCGCGTCCTGGCCGGCGACCGGGTCAACGTCGAGATGACGCCGTACGACCTGAGCAAGGGCCGGATCACGTTCCGGTTCAAGTAATCGGGCCGGTTCAAGTATTCGGGCCGGTTCAGGTAGCCGCCAAGCGGAGCCTGGTGCTGGCCTCCGCCAGCCCGCGCCGCCTGGCCTTGCTGGCGCAGATCGGGCTGGTGCCCGACCGCATCGCTGCCCCCGACATCGACGAGACCCCGTTGCGCGACGAGACGCCCCGCTTGCTGGCGCAGCGCCTGGCGCGCGCCAAGGCCGCCATGCCGCAGGACGGGGCCTACGTGCTTGCCGCCGACACCGTGGTCGCGGTCGGCCGGCGTATCATGCCCAAGGCGGATGACACCGCCACCGCACGCAAGTGCCTGAATTTGCTCTCCGGGCGTCGGCACCGGGTGCTGACCGCCGTAATGGTGGCGGCCCCGGACGGGCGCCGCTCCGAGCGGCTGTGCGAGAGCGTGGTCGGCTTCGCGCGGCTGACAGCGCGCCAGATCGACGCCTATCTCGACGGCGGCGAGTGGCAGGGCAAGGCCGGCGGGTACGCCATCCAGGGCAGTGCCGCCGCCTACATCCGCTTCCTGTCGGGCAGCTATTCCGGCGTGGTCGGCCTGCCGCTGTTCGAGACGGCGCAATTGCTGCGGGGGCTGGGCTGGCCGTTGCCGTGAGGCTGCTGGCGTCGTGCTCGCCCGGCGAAATCCGCATCGTGGCGACAGAAGGCGACGCCCTGGTCGACGCCGCGATCGAGCGGGCAGGCGCGCGCGACGGCGTGGGCGACGTCCACCG
>CAXTVL010000233.1:0-4883 GCA_964247515.1 uncultured Acetobacteraceae bacterium
GGGCCGGGTTGGGCAACGGGGCCGGCGCGTTGGGCGCCGCGCCGGGTGGGGTCGAACTGCCGCGCCGGTTGCGTCGCGGTGCCTGCTGCGGCGGGTTGACGCGGTCGATCTGCTCGTTCGACTGGTTCTGCTGCTGCTGCACGTCGGACAGGGTCGGTTGCGCCGGCGGTGGCCCGGGCCAGACGTTGCCTTCTTCGGGAAGCAACGGCTGGAACGCAGCGTCGCGGCCGGAGGCGCGCTGCATGTTCTCGGCCATCCCAGGCGGCTGGTTCGGGTCGCGGGTGAAAGTGTGGGTGTCGCCGATGAAGCCGCCGAAGCCGACCAGCGGGCTGCTCGCGTAATGGCAGCCCGACAGCAGCAGCGTGGCGGCGAGCATGGCTGGTCGGGCGGAGGCGGTGCAGCGCCGCATGAGATCAATCCTTATTGAGCCGAAGCTGCCATGACGGCCGCGGACTGCGCCGGAATGTGCCTCCTCACGCGCCCGTGCTCAAGGTGGCGATGCCGGCGCCCCCGACCGCTGCCGCATTTTAGGCCGTATAGGGGATATGCCGCCACGCCCATTGCGCCACCGAAGCGGGATCGGACAGCGCCAGCATCGCGCGCCCCTCGCATCCGGGCAGATCGGCCGCGTCGGTCGCGACCGCCACGATGTCGCGCCGGCCCGGCCAGATCGGCGGCTTGCCCAGGCTCGGCCGGTGCACCTCGATCTTCGGGTGCGGGTCGGCCTTGAAGCCCTCGACCAGCACAAGGTCGACCGGCGCCAGGCGGGCGATCAGCGCCGCGAGTGGCGGCACCCCGTCCGGCGCCTCGGCAAGCAACGCCCAGCGATCACCGCCCGCCACCACAACCTCGCGAGCCCCGGCGGTGCGGTGGCGGTGACTGTCCTTGCCCGGCCGGTCCATGTCGAAGCCGTGATGCGCGTGCTTGACGGTCGAGACCGAGATGCCCTGGCGCGAGAACCACGGCAGCATCGCCTCCAGCAGCGTCGTCTTGCCGGCGCCGGACCAGCCGGTCAGCCCGATTACCCGCACGTCACCGTCAAGGCGGCGGCGTCGCGGCACGCGGACTGGCGAGCGGGGCCGCGCTCGCGTGACGCAGGCCGGCTACCAAGTAGTCCCAGCCGGTCAGCAGCGTCAGCAGCGCCGCCACCCACAGCATCGCCGCCCCGATCAGCGAGGCCGGCAGCCAGGGGAGCCGCAGCACCGCGGCGGTGTCGTCGCCGCCGAGCAGCGCGCCGAGCGCGCCCATCTGGAACCCGGTCTTCCACTTCGCGAGCCGCGTCACCGGCAGCCCGATGCGCAAACCCGCCAGGTACTCGCGCAGCCCGCTCACCATGATCTCGCGCAGCATGATGACGATGGCGGGGTACAGTCCCCACAGCCGCAGCCGCCCCACGCCCACCAGCATCATCAGCGTGGCGCCGACCAGCAGCTTGTCGGCGATCGGGTCCATCATGCGGCCGATGTCGGAGGTCTGCCGCCGGCCACGCGCCAGCCTGCCGTCGAAATAATCGGTCAGCGCCGCCAGGCTGAACACGACGCAGGCCAACAGGTCGCCGACCGGCGTCTGCAGCGAAGCCAGCACCACCAGCAGTGGGATCGCGGCGATACGCGACAGCGTGAGCAGGTTGGGCAGGTCGGACAGCATTGGGCGACCCTAGCCTGAAAATCACGGCCGGGTCAGCCCGTATCGGTAGGCAGGGCTACGAGACCTGCTCGACCCGCGCTCCGGGATGAAAAAACGCGTAGACCCGCTGCGCGATCTCCTTGTTGATGCCCGGCGCCGCCAGCAGGTCCTGCAACCCGGCCTGCTTCACCCCACGCGCGGAGCCGAAATGGTTCAGCAGCGCCCGCTTGCGGCCGGGGCCGACGCCGGCGATCTCGTCCAGCTCGCTGCCGACCAGCGCCTTCGAGCGGCCGGCGCGGTGCGTGGTGATGGCGAAGCGGTGCGCCTCGTCGCGCAGGCGTTGCAGGAAATACAGCACCGGGTCGCGCGGCGGCAATTGGAAGGCCGCACGGCCATCGAGGTGGAACCACTCGCGCCCGGCGTCGCGGTCCGGTCCCTTGGCGATCGCCACCAGCGGCACGTCGGTGACACCGAGGTCGGCGAGGACGGCGCGCGCCGCCGACAACTGGCCAGCGCCGCCGTCGATCAGCACCAGGTCCGGCCAATCGGGTGGTGACTGCGACGGGTCGGGGTTCTCCTTGAGCGCCCGTCCGAACCGGCGCTCCAGCACCTCGCGCATCATCGCGAAGTCGTCCCCCGGCGTGATCGGGCCACGGATCGAGAACTTGCGGTACGCCTGACGGGTGAAGCCCTCCGGCCCGGCCACGATCATCACGCCATAGGCGTTGGTGCCCATGATATGACTGTTGTCGTAGACCTCGATCCGCTCCGGCGGGCCATCCAGGGCGAACAGCTCGGCGGTTGCGGCGAGCAGGCGCGCCTGGCCGGCGGTCTCGGCCAGCCGGCGCTCCAGCGCCTCGCGCGCGTTGGTCAATGCGTGCTGCACCACGGCGTGCTTCTCGCCGCGCTGCGGCACCGCGATCTCGACACGGCGGCCCCCGCCTCGACAGTCGGGTCCGGAGGTCGACGCCTTCAGGCCCAACGCTTCCGCGATCAGCGCCTGCTCCGGCAGCTCGTGGCTGAGCAGCAGCAGCGGCGGTGGCGGCTTGTCGTCGTAGAACTGCGCCACGAACGCCGCCAGCACCTCCGGCGCCTCCTCGCCGCGGGCGTGCGCCGGGTAGAACGCGCGGTTGCCGTTGTTGCGCCCGCCACGGATGAAGAACACCTGCACGCAGGTCTGTCCCGCCGCCTGCCAGCCGGCCACGATGTCGGCGTCGGCCAGGCTGGCCGGGTTGATGACGCCGTTGCCGCCCTGCACGTGCGTCAGGCCGCGGATGCGGTCGCGCAGCGCGGCGGCCCGCTCGAACTCCAGCGCCTCGGCGGCGCGCTCCATCTCGGCGGCGAGGTCGCGCTGCACGCTGGCCTGCTTGCCGGCCATGAACCCGCGCGCCTGTTCCACCAGCCCTCCATACTCCTCGGGCGTCACCCGCCCGACGCAGGGCGCCGAGCAGCGGCGGATCTGGTGCAGCAGGCAGGGCCGGCTGCGGTTGGCGAACACCGTGTCGGCGCAGGAGCGCAGCAGGAACACCCGCTGCATCGCGGTGACGGTCTGGTTCACCGCCCAGACGGACGCGAACGGGCCGTAATAGCTGCCCTTGCGGGTGCGGGCGCCGCGGTGCTTGGTGATCTGCGGGAACGCGGTGTCCTCGGTCAGCAGCAGCCAGGGATACGACTTGTCGTCGCGCAGGACGATGTTGAAGCGCGGCTTGAGCCGCTTGATCAGGTTGGCTTCCAGCAGCAAAGCCTCGGCCTCGGTGTGGGTGGTGACGATCTCCATCGTCACCGTCTCGCTCACCATCCGCCGCAGCCGCTCCGGCAGCCGGCCGAGTTGGGTGTACGAGTAGACCCGCTTGCGCAGGCTGCGCGCCTTGCCGACATAGAGCGCCTCGCCAGCGGCATCCAACATCCGGTACACGCCCGGCGTCAGCGGCATCGTCTCGAGCGCCCGCTCGATGATCTGGACGCCTTTGTGGATAACCGGATCGCCAACTATCGTGGTGCGATCGGAGCTGTGGATAACCTTGGGGGCATCTTCCCTGACCGTGGCCGCCGAATCGGGGAGCGCGCCGGGTTCGGTCGCTGGCTGGTTTTCAGTCACGCGAGCTAACTCACTCATCCTGTTATTTTAATTTATTAACGACACGTTAAGAATTCAGCCTGCCGTGCCATCCTGTTGTAACTTAACGCGATGTGGCCGTTGGTGGACAACTCACCGGCGGCGGCGCTCGACCTCGACGCCTGCAGTCGCTCCATCGGGCATGATGTCAAGTTTTTCCACGCTCACCCGGGCCGAGCGGACGCGTCGGTCATCCAGGCATCCGGCGGCGAGCCGCTCGGCCAAGGTCTCCACCAATTGCACATGCTGGGCCGCCACGAGCGCCCGCACCGCTTCCGCGATACCGCCGTAATCGACCACGCGGTCGAGCGCGTCCCGGCCGACGCCGCCCGGCTGGTCCGCCTCCGGATCGTCGACGGCGAGGTCGACGTTGATCCGGATACGCTGTTGCTTGCCATGTTCGCTGGCGTAGACGCCGATGCGGGCCGGCAACACCATGTCGCGCAGGAAGACATGCCGGACGCCGGGTCCGGCCAGGCTCGGGTGCCGCATCACTCCTCCGGAGCCGGGCGGCCCGACGCCGCCCATTGCAGGTGCTGGCCGCCGTCCAGCGCCAGCATCTGCCCGGTCATCGCCGGTAGCGCCAGCACCGCTAGCACCGCCCGTGCCACCTCGTCCGGGCTGGTGCCGTGGCCGAGCGGGACCGAGGCGGCCTGGCGGTCGAACTGCTCCTGGCTCTGGCGCGGGCTGGGCACGGTCGGCCCCGGGCCGATGCCGTTGACCCGGATGCGTGGCGCCAGGGCCAGCGCCATCGACTGCGTGAGCGCCCACAGCGCCGCCTTGCTCGCGGTGTAGGAGACGAAGTGCGGGGTCAGCGACCACACCCGCTGGTCGAGCAGGTTGACCACCACGCCTTCCGACGCCTGTGGCAACGCGGCGGCGAACGCCTGCATCAGCACGAACGGCGCGCGCAGGTTGGGTTCCATGTGCGCGTCCCAACTGGCGCGGCTGGCGTCGCCCACCTCGTCACGCTCGAACGTGCTGGCCTGCGACCTGGCCGACGAGGCGGCGGTGCAGCGGCTGTTGCCGCAGGCTCAGGCCGCGCTCGGTCCGGTCGGCGTGCTGGTCAACAACGCCAGCACGTTCGAGCGTGGCGAGGTGGGCGACGCCCGCCGCGCCCGTTGGGACGCGCGCCTGGAAC
>CAXTVL010000234.1:0-4874 GCA_964247515.1 uncultured Acetobacteraceae bacterium
GTGCTGCTGGGGGCACTCGGGCTCGCGGCGGGCGCGCTGCTGGGCGCGCTGCTGCCGGTGACGGAGCAGGAGACGGCGGCGCTGGGCGACGTCGCAGGCCAGGCGCGCGACACCGCGCGCACCCTGGCGCAGCAGGCGCTGGACCGCGGCGGCCAGGTGGCGCAGGCGGTGATCGATACCGGACACGACAGCGCCGCGGCACACGGCCTCGCCGGCGGCAAGACCCCCGGAGACCTGCTGGACGCGGCGATCAGCGGCGAGCTGTCCGGGCAGGCGGCGCAGGTCGCCCGCGACGCGCTGGGCGCCGGCGAGGAGGCGGTGCGCAAGGAAGCCCAGGCGTCAGGCTCGCCCGGCTAGGCGTCGCCGACACCGTCATTGCACCAACCGAAGGGAACTTCGCATGTCGATCGTCATCTGGCTCATCCTCGGGCTGATCGCCGGCTTCATCGCCAGCAAGCTGGTCAACAAGAGTGGCCAGGGACTGGTGCTCGACATCGTCCTGGGCATCGTCGGAGCCGTCGTGGGCGGCTTCCTGTTCTCGTTGATCGGGGCCGAGCCCGTCACCGGCCTCAACATCTACAGCATCGTCGTGGCTGTGGTCGGCGCCGTCGTGGTGCTCTGGGTCTACCACGCCATCACCGGCCGCAGCCGCGGCGGCGTCTGAGCGAACGACCCGAAAGCGAGCGCAAGATGTCCCAGGGTACGCTGGCCGAGCTGGCTCCGTTCGGGGAACCGGGGTCGGCCAAGTCGCGGGCGGGCAACCTCCTGCTGGCCTGCACCGCCGAGGCGATCGGCACGTTCCTGCTCGTGCTGGTCGGCACCGCCGTCGCGACCGCGGCGGTGCTGGGCAAGGGCACCGCGGGACCAGCCTACGACTCCCTCGCCGTGGCGCTCGCCTTCGGGCTGATCCTCGTCCCCATCGTCGGCTCGCTGGGCCAGATCAGCGGCGCCCACGTCAATCCCGCCGTGACGCTCGGCCTTGCCGTAGCCGGCAGGTTCCCCTGGCGGGACGTGGCGCCATACTGGGCGGCGCAATTGGCGGGCGGGATCGTCGCCTCGCTGGTGGTCTGGCTCGCCTACGGGCACGGCGCCTACGCCGACGCGCACCTTGGCGCGCCGGCGCCGGTCAATGGCGCGAGCGCGCTCCAGGTGTTGATCGTCGAAGCGCTGATCGCGTTCATCCTGGTGTTCACCGTGATCCTGATGGCGACCGACCCGCGCGCGCCGAAGGGGGCCGGAGGTGCCGTGGCGATCGGCTTCGCCCTAGCCGCGGGCGTGCTCCTTGGCGGCCCGGTGAGCGGCGGCGCCGGCAACCCCGCCCGGGCGCTCGGGCCGATGATCGTGTCTGGAACGCACCCGCTTTGGTTGTTCTACCTGGCCGGCCCGCTGCTGGGTGGCGTCGCCGCCGCGTTCGCCGCCCGCTTGGTCGGGATGGCCAACACGCCAAAGGTCGAGGAGTGAGAGAACCATCCTCGCCGGCGAATTGGGGCAAGACGACCTCGCGGGAAACCGAGCGGACCCGCAGGTCCAGCCTCCCGCGTCACGACGACAGCCAAATGAGCCACTCGGTCCCGCCACTGCTCGCCGGCGTCGCGTTCGCCGTCGCCGCGTCCTCGCGCGTCAGCACGCCACCGGCGCCGCGCACCAGGCGCTCCACGAATCCCAGGCCGGCGCTGCCCGGCCTTGATCCCCGGAACCCGTCGCCGTTGTCGCTCACCACCACCGCCAGGCCGCTGCCGGTGCCGGCCGCCCGCAGCCGCACCGTGATCGTGCCGGCGCGGCCGTCCGGGAAGGCGTGCTCGATCGCGTTGGCGATGAGCTCGTTGACCGCGATGGCGAGCCGCCCGGCACGCTCGACCGACATGCCGACCGGCTGCATGTCGGTGCGCAACGCGATGCCGCGCGCGCCGAGGTCGCCGGCGGCGGCGATCTTGGCGCACATCGCCGCCAGGTAGACCGCCATGTCGACGCCGCCCGCCTGGACCGCGCCTTGGCGAGGCTCCTGGATATCGAGCAGGTGCTCGTATAGCCCGGCCAGCGCCATCACCCGTCGGCGGACGCGTTCGTGGCCGGCGCGCTGACGCGGGTCCTCGAGGGCACGGACCTCGCGGTCGAGGCTGCTGCAGATGCCCTGGAGGTCGTTGCGAACACGGTGCTGCATCTCGCGCAACGCGGTCCGGCGCTCGTCGCGGCTGCGCGCCGCTTGCTCGTCCTGGCGCGCCCGATGCCGCAGCCGGCCACCGGCGGCGGCCAGGCTGTGCGCCAGCAGCCGCAGGAAGCAGGCATCGTCCAGGCCGAACGCGCCCGATTGCACGCTCGCGACCTCGAGCACGCCGAACGGCACGGCGTCGTCGCCGAGCACCAGGACGCGGAGGCTGCTGGCGATCCCATACGCGGCGGGCAGGTCGGGGACGGCGCGCGGGTCCGGTGGGGCATCGCTGGACACCGGCACGCCGCCGCGCCGCGCCCGGCCAACCACGCCCGGCCGCCAGCCCACCCCGGCTTGGGCCAGGAACTGACACTCGTCAGGCTGGTAGGCGAGGAGCGTCGCGAAGTCGGCGCCGGTGCCGGCGGCAGCGGCGCGGCAGGCTTCCTGCCGCAGCCCCGGCAGGTCGTCGCCGCGCGCCGCCGAAGCGGCGTAGCGCGCGGCCAGACTTAGCGCCGAGCGCCTCGACTTGGGTTTGCCCCGTTGTAATGGCGCCGCAGGCGGCACCGTTTGGCAGAACAGTGACGACGCTGAACAATCGCTCATCATATGTCCTCTTCAGGATAATTGTTGAGAATCAGGGCAAAACTTAACTGGCATTGTGGCGCTGGCCGGCAGAAGGCGTTAATCGAGTGCGATGGTACGATCCCTAGACCCAAACCGACCGGACGCCGTCGACCCGGATCCGCACGGGCAGGCGGCGTTGATGCTGTGCGAGAGCCTGATGCTGCTGCTGGTCGAGGAAGGGGTGGTGCGCAAGCAGCAGGCGCTGGAGGCGATCGAGGTCGTGGTCGAGGTCAAGCAGGAGATCGCCGGCGAGACCGAGCGGGTGGTGGTCAGCATGCAATCCATCACGCTGTTGCGCGCCGTGGCGCAGAGCCTCGCGGCGGCGTCCCCGAGGTCGGCGGCCGCGCCGAAGCCGGCGGCGTCCTGAAGGCCGGCCGCTGGCTCGCGGTCGCCCGAGGCTGGGGTGCTCGCCATGGCCATGGTGGCCGCTTTCCGGAAACAGGGTATACCCGCCGATCACATTGATGCGGCGGCCAGTCGCAAGCATTAAACTGGGATAATGTGACGTAACGATTAATTAACTTAGCGTGGCGTGCATGAAACAACCCCAAGGGGCAGCGGGCGAGACGCCCGCCGACGACCGTGCCAGCGGCAACCCGCTGATCCGCAAGCTGTCGCACTTCGCGCCGCTGTCGGACTCCGACCGCGCGGTGCTCGACGGCTTGGTGGCGCGGCAGGAGCGCGTCGCCGCCGACATCGACATCGTGGCCGAGGGCATGGCGCCGCGCCCGGTGTTCGTCATCCTCGACGGCATGGCGGTGCGCTACCGCAGCCTCCCGGACGGCGGCCGCCAGATCATGACGTTCCTGATCCCGGGCGATCTGTGCGACATGCACGTGTTCCTGGCCAGGGCCATGGACCACTCGATCGGCAGCATCAGCCCGGTGCGCATCGCCAGCATCCAGCGCGAGCACATGATGGACGTCTTCACGCAACGCCCGCGCATCTCGGCGGCGCTGTGGTGGAGCTCGATGCAGGAGGAGGCGATGCTGCGCGAGCGCATCGTCTCGCTCGGCCGGCGCGAAGCCCGCGGCCGCATCGCCTACCTGCTGTGCGAGCTACTCTGGCGGCACGCGGCGGTCGGGCTGAACGACAACGGCAGCTTCTGGCTGCCGCTCACGCAGACCGAACTGGGCGACACGCTTGGCCTGACCCCGGTCCACGTCAACCGCGTGCTCAAGGAGTTCCGCGCCCGGGGCTTGATCACGATGGAGCACCGCAAGATCACCCTGCTCGACGTCCCCGCGATGCAGCGGCTGGCCGGCTTCACCAAGGACTACCTGCAACTCAGCGGGGTGTCCGAGGAGGTGGCCCGCTACTTCGCCGAGCGCGAGGACCGGCAACGCCGGGACGTCCTGCCCGGAACATGACGGCTGCCGAAGCCGTCAGGCGCTCAGCGACTTGGCCTCGATCCAGCGCGCGATCTCGGCGTTCACGAGGTCCGGGCGTTCCAGCATCAGTTCGTGGCCGGCCATGACCGTGGCCTCGGCCAGGTCGGCGCAATCCTCGCGCATCGGCTCCGCGAGGCGGCTGTGCCGCGTGTCGCAGGTGACGTCGTACTGCGCGTGCAGGAACAGCGCCGGCAGCTCCAGCCGGCCGAAGCGGGGCGCCTCGGCGGCATAGGCGAGGTTCGCCGCGTCGTTCATGTACCAGGCGTTGGCACCGCCGAAGCCGGTTGCGCGGAACGATGCGACCAGTTGGTCGAAGTCGGTTTGGTTCATGAGGGTTTGGTCGCGTGGGATCGCGGGGGCGCAGCCGGCGGGTCCGAACCAGCCGTTGTTGCGGCGGGTGTTGGCGGTGCGGGCGGGCTTTGCGGCGGCGCCGGCCGGAGTGCTTCGGTACAGCCACGAGAGCGTGGCTTCCACGTCGGCTTCGAAATGCTGGACGGCTCGGCTGAAACTCTCGCGGTAGAACAACCAGTAGTCCCACTGGCCGACGGGGTACTGGTCCGTGGGATAGAGCGCGCGGTCGACCAGGGGTTCCAGGTTGGGCAGGGCGAGGCCGCGGGCGAGATAGGGCACGCAGAGGCTGACGACCCCCCGGCCGCGTTCGCCGTGATGGGACGCCATTGCCCACGCGCCGGCGCTGCCCCCATCGTGCC
>CAXTVL010000235.1:0-4835 GCA_964247515.1 uncultured Acetobacteraceae bacterium
CGCGAAGTCGCGGCCGAACGCGCCATACAGCTCGTTGCCGAGCGGCGGACGCACGCCGCCGTTGACCTGCACGTCGGCGACGTAGCCGAGGCTGGCGACCGAGGCCAGCATCACGTCGGACAGCGCCAGGGTCACTTCCTGCCCGCGCCCGGTGCGAGAGCGCACCCGCTCGGCGGCGAGCAGGCCGGCCGCCAGGTACAGGCCGGCCGCGATGTCCCAGGCCGGCAGCACGTGGTTGACCGGAGCATCCCCCAGCCCGGTGGCGAGCGGGAAGCCGCTGGCGCAGTTGACGGTGTAGTCGATGGCAGCGCTACCATCGGCATTGCCCAGCAGCCGCAGCGTGATCAGGTCGGCGCGCTGCCGCGACAGTTCGGCATGGCCCATCCAGCCGCTCGCGGGCAGGTTGCTGAGCAGCACCCCGGCATCCCGCCCCGGGGCGCAGATCAGGGCGCGCGCCAGTTCCTGCCCCTCCGGCCGGTCCAGTGCCAGGCACACCGAGCGCTTGGCCTTGTTCAGTCCGGCCCAGTACAGGCTGGCGCCCCCCGGCGCCAGCGGCCAGCGGCCGGCGTCGATGTTGCCGCCGATCGGGTCGATGCGGACGACGTCGGCGCCGAGCTGCGCCAGCGTCATGCCGCCCAGCGGCGCCGCGATGAACGCCGACACCTCGACCACGCTCAGCCCCGCGAGCGGACCTCCGGCGCTCATCCGAACGGCTCCGTGCCGCCGATCTCGAACGCCTTGATCGTCATCGAGATCAGCGCGTAGTAGCCGAGGACGCCCACCAGGTCGACGACGCCGTGACTGCCCAGGGTCGCGGTCGCCTGCTGCCAGGTCGCGGACGAGACGGCATGGCGCTGCAGCAGCTCGGTGGCGAAGCGGTACACCGCCCGCTCGTCCTCGCGGGCGAACTCCGGCTGCGTGCCGCGGCGCACCGCCTCGACCACCGCCTCCGCCAAGCCGCCCTCGATGGCCAGCGGGGCGTGCGAGCGCCACTCGTAGCCGGCGCGCCAATGCGCCGCGGTGACGATGACCGCCAGCTCCGACAGCCGGGCCGGCAGCACCGTCGCGAACCGGCAATAGGCACCCAGCGCCTGCGCGTGCTCGGCGAGGCCCGGGTTGTGCAGCCACACCTCGAGCGGGCCGCGCACCACGCCGCGCGGCCCGGCCACGATGGCGTCGTGCACGCGCCGCTGCTGCTCCGACATCGCCGCCGGGTCGAATGCCGGCACGCGACCGGCGCTGGCCGGCTCAGGAGAGGCCATACATGACCTCGCCCGCGACCGGCAGCCTCGCTTGCAGGATGACGCCCCGCTCGGCCTCGGTGATGTAGAGCGTCCTGCGGTCGGGGCCGCCATAGGCCACGTTGGTCACGCGCAGCCCGGCGCAGGAGTTGATGCGAAACAGCGGCTCGCCCATCGCGGTGAACACCCAGACGGTGCCGAACGCCGCGTGCACCACGACGATGTTGCCGTCCTGGTCGAGCGCCATGCCGTCCGGCCCGGCCGGGCCGCCGGACAGGCGGATGAACATGCCGACGCGGCCGACCCCGGCGTAATCCGGCCGCAACGGGATGCGCAGCACGGCGTTGGACAGGGTGACGCCCACCAGCAGCGCGGTCTCCTGCTGGTTCAGCACCAGGCCGTTCGGACCCGCCATGCGGTCATGGAGCAGGTCGAGCTCGCCGCTGGCGCGCAACCGGTAGACCCGCCCGGTCGGGTCGTTCAGCGCGCTCTCGCCCGGGTCGGTGAAGAACAGGTCGCCGTTGCTGGCGAACACCAGATCGTTGAGCGCCTTGAAGCCTTCCTGGCGCGCCTGGTCCAGCACCACGGTCATCGCGGCGGTGCGCGGGTCGAACGACAGCAGCCCCCGCCGGCGGTCGGTGACGAACAGCCGGCCGTCGCGGTGCAGCTTCAGCCCGTTCGGGGTGCCGTCGTATTCGGTGAACACCCGCCAGTCGCCGCCGGGCGAGATCTTGAAGATGCGGCCATGTGCCACGTCGACGCAGAACAGGTTGCCCTCGCGGTCGAACGACGGGCCTTCGAGGAACGAATGCAACGGCCCGGTGCCGCGCTGCGCCACCCAGGACGACGCCCGCTCCGAGGCGTGCAGGTGCCGCGGCAGCGCGGCGAATATTTCGGTCTGCAACAGTGGCGGCGCCGCGTACATGGACTCGCTCCGTCGTGCGGTTCGGGGCCTACAGGCCCACCCTGTCGGCGACCTGGCCGAAATCGGACGCCACCAGGTCCCAGTCCTGCTCCGCCGCCAGATCGCTGGTCTGGCCCGTTCCGTGCTCCCGCGGCCGGGGGACGAAGCAGGTGCGCAGGCCGAGGCGCCGGGCGCTGCCGAGGTCGCTGTTGTGCGCCGAGACGACGCAGACCTCCTCCGGGCGCATCGCCAGGATGTCGGCGGTGCGCAGGTAGGCCTCGGGCGCCTGCTTGTAGGCGCGCACCACCTCGGCGCCGAGGATCACGTCCCAGGGCAGCCCCGCGTGCTTGGCCATGTTGGTCAGCAGGATGACGTTGCCGTTGGAGTGCGGCGCGATGATGAAGCGCGCCCGCAGCCGGGACAGCCCGGCCACGGCGTCGGGCCAGGGCGGCAGCCGGTGCCAGGCATGAGTGAGGTCCGTGAGCTCCGCCTCCGGCACGCCGTCCGGATCGATGCCGAACAGCGACAGCGCCGGGCGCAATGTCTCCGCGTGCAGCGCGTCGAGGCGCGTGAACGCCCGCTTGCCGCTGCGGACATCCGGCATGACCGTCAAGTACTGCTGCCGCCACGCGACGGCGAAGGCGAGCGGATCGAGACCCGGCGCGCCGTGCCGCGCCAGCACCGGCGCCGCCTCGCGCGCGACACCGCCACGCCAATCGACGACGGTTCCGAACACGTCGAAGACCAAGGCGCGAACGCAGGAAGGGATCATGCAACCACGCCATATCGTTCGGGGTCGGAGCGCGTGCCGTGCACGAACGGCACACGCGGCGGAAAGGCCACGCTGTCACGGGCGGTCCAGCGCCGCAAATGCCCGAGCGGTCTTTCTGGTATGCTCATCCGGCCCTTGCCGTCGCGGTGGCGGGCAAGCGATTGCATACGAGCACGGTTTGGCGCATTCCGACCCGCCACTCCAGCCATCAACGAGGCGACCCGGAACAGGGCGGCAAGTGCCATCGGCAGGGAGGCCGAACGAGCAATGGATTTGAAGCGGCTCCGCACGGTCATGAAGGTTGCCGATTTCGGCAGCGTGACCCTGGCGGCGGAGCGGCTGCACATCGCCCAGCCGGCGTTGAGCCGCCACATCCGGCTGCTGGAAGCCGAGCTGGGCGTGAGGCTGTTCGACCGCGACGGCCGCGGCATGACCCTCACCCCGGCCGGGGAGCGCCTGTACGGCCGGATCGGCGCGCTGTTCCGCGACCTCGAGGACATGCGGGCGGAGGTGTCGAGCTCGGCCGAGGAGGCGCAGGGGCGCATCGTCGTGGGGATGCCGCCGACCTGCAGCGAGGTGTTCGGCAGCTCGCTGGTGCGCCGCTTCCTCGTCGAGTACCCCAAGATCGCGCTGTGCGTCGTGACCGGCCTGAGCGGGCACCTGTACGACTGGCTGCAACGCGGCGAGATCGACGCCGCCTTCCTGTACGGCCCGCCGCTCGGCGGCAGCACGGTCGCCGAGCGGCTCGGGACCGAGCGGCTCACCCTGGCCGGATCGCCCGCGGGCGCCTTGCCGCCCGCCGAGACGGTGGATTTCGCGACGGTGACGCAACTGCCGCTGGTGCTGCCGGGCCAGCGGCACGGGCTGCGCCTGATGCTGGAAGCCGCCGCCTACGCGATCGGCCGGCCGTTGAACGTGCGTGTCGAGACCGACTCGCTGCGCATCCAGCTCGACCTGGTGACGCGCGAGCCGTTCTTCACCGTCATCGCGCGCAAGGCGGTGCTCCCCGAACTGCGGCGCGGCACCATCGCGGCCTGGGACATCGCGAACCCGACCCTGAGCCGCGACCTGGTGTTCGCGATCCCGGCCGGCCGGCCGGTCACAAGTGCCATGCGGATCTTTCGCGAGACCGTGCGCCTGGCGATCACGACCGACTACCTGATGGACGCCAGCGCGGAACTGGCGCCGCACGCCTAGAAACACCCGGAGGGAAACATCGTGCCCGGACAATGGATCGAGCTCGACACGCGGCAGGGCGAGGCGTTCAAGGCGTGGCTCGCGCTGCCGTCGGCTGGACCTGCCCCGGCAATCGTCTTGCTGCAGGAGATCTTCGGGGTGAACGCGCATATCCGCGACCTGGCGGAGCGGTTCGCCGAACGCGGCTATGTCGTGATCGCCCCCGACCTGTTCTGGCGGCTCGAGCCCGGCATCGACCTGCAATACGGCGAGGCGGACATCGCCCAAGCACTGAGCCATTACCAGCGTTTCGATGCCGACGCGGCGCTGGCCGACATCGGCGCGGTGGTGGCGTTCCTGCGTCGCCTGCCGGACTGCACCGGCAGGATCGCCGCGATGGGCTACTGCCTGGGCGGCTACCTGGCGTTCCGCAGCGCGCTGGAGTGCGACATCCAGGCGGCGGTGGCGTATTACGGCGTCGGCATCGAGCGGCATTTGGCCGGGGATTTGCGGATCAACTGCCCGGTCATGATCCACTACGCGGGCGAGGACAAGTTCATCCCGCCCGACACGGTGCGGTCCGTCGTCGAGCATTTCGCGGGCAACCCGGGCGTCGAGGTGTTCACCTACCAGGCGGTCGACCACGGGTTCGTCAATCACGAGCGCGAGGCGTTCGACGCGATGGCCGCGTCGACCTCCGACGCACGAACTTTCGGGTTCCTGGAAAAGTCGCTGCGATAGG
>CAXTVL010000236.1:0-3454 GCA_964247515.1 uncultured Acetobacteraceae bacterium
TGCGAGAGGTAGACGGCGAACCAGGTCGCGACCGCGCACAGCAGCGGCCAGGCGGCCTGGAGCGCCGGCAGCGTCGCCGCCCCGGGCCGCCGCCAGGCGACATCGGCCAGTGCCGCCCCGGCCAGCGCCACCATCCAGAGCGAGTACAGCCAGGCCGGCAGGTGCACGTCGAGGCGGCCGAAGATGCCGATCGCCTGCCGCCAGATGTCGGTGTCGTGCCGCATCGAGCGCCACGGCAGCGTCAGCAGCCGGGTCGGCTTGGCGAACAGCACGCGCAGTTGCGCCGCCATGTCGGTGCCGTCGAACACCGCCGGGCGCGGCCCTGGCCACAGCGGCCCGGCCTCCGCCGCGCCACGGAACACCGGTGTGGCGACGTCGTGGACGATCACCCAGGTCCAGGCCAGCGTCGCCGCCGTCACCAGTGCCACCAGCCCCAGCCGCTCCAGCCACTCGGCACGCCATCGCCAGGGCGGGAACGGCAGCAGCAACAGGCCGGCCAGCGGCAGGTATGGCGGCTTGGCCATGGCGACGCTGCCGAGCAGCGCCGCCGCCAACAGCCGCGCGCCGCGCGCCTGCCGGGTCAGCAGGGCGGCCGCCAAGGCACTGGCGGCGATCAGCAGCCCGTCCTGGTTGACCGAGGCCGCCAGGCTCAGGGTCATCGGCAGGGCCAGCGTGCAGAACAGCAGCGCCTGGCCGCGCCGCGCCAGCAGCAGCGCCGCCGTGCCCAGCGCCAGGAACGCCGCCAGATTTGCCATGCGGGCGGCGTGGAACGCGGCGTATGGCGACATCCCGGCCAGCTTGGCCAGGCCGATGCCGGCCGCTCCCGGCGCGTAGAACACCGGCCAGTAGCTCGCGATGGTGCCGAGCGGCAGGAAGTGCAGGTCGAACCAAGGCATCGCGCGCGCGGCGTCCCGCCCGGACAGGGTCAGCGCCTCGGTCGTGCCCACGACCATCTGCAACCCCGGATGGGCGTCGACGCCCTGCTGCACGTGCGACATGCCGTCGGCGGGGTTCGACACCACCTCGCGCCGGGCCACGATCTGGCCACGCTCCAGGCTCTCGGCCCGCGCCACGTGCGCGGTCTCGTCCGCGACCTGGCCCAGCGGCACCGCGAAGGCCAGGAACGCGCCGAGCTGTGCCGCCAGCAGCAGGAACAGCAGCGGCAGCAGCAAGTGCACGCGACGCTCGGACAAGGCGACCTCGGGCCAATTCGTCGCGCGCGAATGCCACAGCTCGCGAGCGGGCGCCAACCGGCGGGTTGCCAAGCCCGCGACCGTCTGCCAATCGGAACGGGCGAAAACAGCGGATGGGCGCGCGATGCTGGCTGGCAACCGGGTGGCGGTGGTGCTCCCCGCCTACAACGCGGCGCTGACGCTGCGGCGGACGGTGGCCGAGATCCCGCGCGACATCGTCGACGACATCATCCTGACCGACGACGCGAGCGGCGACAGCACGGCGGCGCTGGCGCGTTCGCTGGGCCTGTTCACGCTGACGCACGAACACAACCGCGGCTATGGCGGCAACCAGAAGACCTGCTACGCGGCGGCACTGGCGCGCGGCGCGGACATCGTGGTGATGCTGCACCCCGACTACCAGTACTCGCCACGGCTGATCGCCGCCATGGCCTCGATGGTGGCGTCCGGCCATTACGACGCGGTGCTGGCGTCGCGCATCCTGGGCCACGGCGCGCTGGCCGGCGGGATGCCGCTGTACAAATACCTGGCCAACCGGGCGCTGACCGCGTTCGAGAACGTGATGCTGGGGCAGAAGCTGAGCGAATACCATTCCGGCTACCGCGCCTGGAGCCGGGCGGTGCTGGAGCGGCTGCCGCTGCTGGCCTGCTCGGACGATTTCGTGTTCGACAACCAGATGCTGGCGCAGGCGGTCCACCACGGCTTCCGCATCGGCGAGATCTCGTGCCCGACCAAGTATTTCGCCGAGGCGTCGTCGATCAACTTCCGCCGCAGCGTGACCTACGGGTGGGGCGTGTTGCGCACGGCCTTGGGTTTCCGGCTCGACCGCTGGGGCCTGATCCACTCGCCGCTGTTCGTGGCGGGCGCCTCGGTCGCGGGGCTGGTCCCGGACGAGATGGCGAACGCGCCTTAAGCCGCCTCGGCGCGGATCGCGTCGGTCAGCGTGTCGACGATGCGCTCCAGATGCGGCTTCTCCACGATCAGCGGCGGCGACAGGGCGATGATGTCGCCGGTGGTGCGGATCAGCAGGCCGGCGTCGAAGCAGCGGTGGAACACGCGGGTGGCGCGGTCGGTGGGCTTGCCCTCGCGCGGGCGCAGCTCGATGCCGGCGACGAGGCCCAGGCTGCGGATGTCGATCACGTTGGGCAGGTCACGCAGGCTGTGCACCGCGTCGGCGAACGGCGCCTCCGTGGCGGCGGCGCGGCCGGGCAGGTCGTCGCTGCGGTGCAGGTCGATGCTGGCGATGGCGGCGGCGGCGGCGAGCGGGTGGCCGGAATAGGTGTAGCCGTGGAACAGCTCGATCCCGGCCGGGGCGCCGTCGACGATGGCGCGGTAGATCTCGTCCTTCGCGGCGACCGCGCCCATCGGCACGGCGGCGTTGGTCAGCCCCTTGGCCATGGTCATCAGGTCGGGGGTGACGCCCAGCCGCTCCGCCCCGAACGGGGTGCCGAGGCGGCCGAAGCCGGTGATCACCTCGTCGAAGATCAGCAGGATGCCGTATTTGTCGCAGATCGCGCGCAGGCGTTGCAGGTAGCCCAGCGGCGGCACCAGCACCCCGGTCGAACCGGCCAGCGGCTCGACCATGACGGCGGCGATGCTGTCGGCGCCGTGCAGGGCGACCAGGTTCTCCAGCGTGTCGGCGAGGTGCGCGCCCCATTCCGGCTGGCCGCGGCTGAACGCCTGGTGCTCCGGCGCGTGGGTGTGCGGCAGGTGGTCGACATAGGGCAGCATGGCGCCGAACTGGCGGCGGTTGGGGCCGATGCCGCCCACCGACATGCCGCCGAAACCGACGCCGTGATAGCCGCGCTCGCGACCGACCAGGCGCGTTCGCTGCGCCTCGCCGCGGGCACGGTGGTAGGCCAGGGCGATCTTGAGCGCGGTGTCGGCGGCCTCGCTGCCGGAGTTGGTGAAGAACACCCGGTCGAGCCCCGGCGGCGTCAGTTCGGCGACCTTGGCGGCGGCCTGGAAGGCGATCGGGTGCGCCAACTGGAAGGTCGGCGCGAAGTCCATCACCGCCGCCTGGCGCTGGATCGCCTCGGTGATCTCGCGCCGGCCGTGGCCGGCGTTGCAGCACCACAGGCCGGCGGTGCCGTCGAGGATGTCGCGGCCCTCGGGCGTGTAGTAGTGCATCCCCTCGGCGCGAGAGAGCATCCGCGGCGTCGCCTTGAAGCCGCGGTTGTTCGAGTACGGCATCCAGAACGGGTCGAGGTCGTTGGGACGCATCTCGAAGCCAGGCGGGTCGAAGCCAGGCGGGTCGAAGC
>CAXTVL010000236.1:3554-4831 GCA_964247515.1 uncultured Acetobacteraceae bacterium
TCGAAGCCAGGCGGGTCGAAGCCAGGCGGGTCGAAGCTGGGCGGGCTCGATTCGTTCATGCGGTCCTCGGGTGTTCACGCGGGCGTGCCGGCATGACAGGTTCGCGCAACGGCGGGTTGGGGGCAAGCATGGCGGGCACTCTGTATATCGGCACGCGGCGGTATTCGTCGTGGAGCCTGCGCGGCTGGCTGGCGGTGCGGCTGGCCGGCCTGGAAGTGGAGGAAGTCGTGATCCCGCTGCTCGGCGGCGGCGGCACTCCGGCGGTGCGCGCGGTCAGCCCGGGCGGCACGGTCCCGTATCTGGAGCACGACGGCCACCGGATATGGGAGAGCCTGGCAATCTGCGAGTACTGCGCCGAAATCGCGCCGAGCCTGTGGCCGCTCGACCGCGCGGCGCGCACCCACGCGCGGGTGATCGCCGCCGAGATGCACGCGGGGTTCGCGGCGCTGCGGCAGGCGATGCCGATGAGCCTGCTTCGCGTCGTCGCCGATGGCGCCGCGTTCGCCACGCCCGAGGCGATGGCGGACATCGCCCGCGTCGAGGCGATCTGGCGCGACACCCGCGTCCGCTTCGGCGATGGCGGCCCATTCCTGTTCGGGGCCGCGTTCGGCAACGCCGACGCGATGTACGCGCCGGTCGTGACCCGCCTGCTGACCTATCGGCCTTCCTTGTCGGTCGACAGCCTGGCCTATTGCGACGCCGTGCGGGCGCATTCCCTGGTCGACGAATGGTACAGGGTCGCGGCGCGGGAGCCCGCCGAATGGCGGCTGGGACACGACGAGAGCTGACCTGCGCCGCCTGGCCGTCGTGCTGCCGCCGCGCGAGGCGTTCTCGCCGGAGCGCAGCGGGGCCATCGGGCTGCTGGCGCATCGGCTCGCGACAGTGCCAAGCGGCTTCGACGTGACCGTCTACGGAGCCCCAGTGGCTTTCCCGTTCGCCGGCGTGCCGTTCCATCCGGTGCGCCCGGCTTGGCGGCCCGCACGCTCCGCGCTGCGGTACGCGGCGGGCGTGGCGTCCTGCCTGCGCCGCCGCCCGCCGGCGCTGGTCGAGGTGCACAACCGGCCGGACGTGGCGCTGTTCCTGGCGCGCCGCTTCGGCGCGGTGACGCTGGTGCTGCACAACGACCCGCAGGGGATGCGCGCCGCCCGCACTCCAGGCGAACGGCAGCGTCTTGCCGGCAGCCTGGTCGGGATCGCCACGGTGTCGGAGTGGCTGCGCGGACGCTTCGTCGCGGGATTGCCGAGGCCGGCCGAGATCGACGTGCTGCCCAACTGCAT
>CAXTVL010000237.1:0-4827 GCA_964247515.1 uncultured Acetobacteraceae bacterium
GGCCCGTGGCGCTTCCCGCCGCTGTCGCTGCTGGCGGCCGCGCCCACCCGCTCGGCGATCGGCGCCCCCTCGCCGGAGGCGCTGCAGGCCAACGCCCGCCTGCTGGAATCGGTGCTCGGCGATTACGGCGTGCAGGGCCGCATCGTCGAGATCCGGCCCGGCCCGGTGGTGACGCTGTACGAGCTGGAGCCGGCCCCCGGCATCCGCAGTGCCCGGGTGATCGGCCTGGCCGACGACGTGGCGCGCAGCCTGTCGGTGACGGCGGTGCGGATCGCGACCGTGAGCGGGCGCAACGTCATCGGCATCGAGGTGCCCAACGCGCGGCGCGAGACGGTCTATTTCCGCGAGCTGATCGGCTCCGACGACTGGAACGCGCACAAGGCCTCGCTGTCGATGGCGCTGGGCAAGAACATCGGCGGCGAGCCGGTGCTGGCCGACCTGGCGCGGATGCCGCATCTGCTGGTCGCCGGCACCACCGGCTCGGGCAAGTCGGTCGGCATCAACGCGATGATCCTGTCGCTGCTGTTCCGCATGTCGCCCGACCAGTGCCGGCTGATCCTGATCGACCCCAAGATGCTGGAACTGTCGGTCTACGATGGCATCCCGCATTTGATGGCCCCGGTCGTGACCGAGCCGGCCAAGGCGGTGAGCGCCTTGAAATGGACGGTGCGCGAGATGGAGCGGCGCTACCGCGCCATGAGCGGCCTCGGCGTGCGCAACATCGGCGGCTACAACGACCGCGTGGCCGACGCCCGCGCCAAGGGCGAGGTGGTGACGCGCCGGGTGCAGACCGGGTTCGACAGCGAGACGCACAAGCCGGTGTTCGAGGAGCAGGCGCTCACGCTCGAGCGGCTGCCGTTCATCGTCGTGGTGATCGACGAGATGGCCGACCTGATGATGGTGGCCGGCAAGGAGATCGAGGCGGCGGTGCAGCGCCTGGCGCAGATGGCGCGCGCCGCCGGCATCCACGTCATCATGGCGACGCAGCGCCCGTCCGTCGATGTGATCACCGGCACGATCAAGGCCAACTTCCCCACCCGCATCAGCTTCCAGGTGATCAGCAAGTTCGACAGCCGCACCATCCTGGGCGAGCAGGGATCGGAGCAACTGCTGGGCATGGGCGACATGCTGTACATGATGGGCGGCGGCCGCATCACCCGCGTCCATGGCCCGTTCGTCTCCGACCGCGAGGTCGAGGACGTGGTGGCGTACCTGCGCGAACAGGGCGAGCCCGCCTATCTCGACGAAGTCACCGAGGCGCCGCCGGAGAACGAAGGCGGCCTGGCGCTCTCCGGCATGGCCGCGGGCGAAGGCGAGAAGGGGCTGTTCGACCAGGCGGTCGAGGTGGTGGCGCGCGAGGGCAAGGCCTCGACCTCGTTCATCCAGCGCCATCTGCAGATCGGCTACAACCGCGCGGCCAAGCTGATCGAGCAGATGGAGAAGGAGGGCATCGTGGGACCGGCCAACCATGTCGGCAAGCGCGAGGTGCTGGTGCGGCGGCTGTCGGACGAGGACCGCTGACGCGAGACGCGATCACCGATGTCCGTTCAGGCTCGGCTACGACGCCGTTGCTATTTCTCCCCCCCGGGCGACGGCTGTGTGGATGATTGACGGATGTCAGGGTTGACCGTCTATTGTTGAAAACGCCAACGAAGCGGGTGTCGAGCCAGCATGGACGGACAGGACGAGCACGCGGCCCCGGCCGGTGGGTGGACCTGGCTCATCGACGACGTGGTGGCCGGACGCTGGACCGATCCCGCGACCGGGCGCAGCGCGCCCACCGCCTACGACCGCATCGTGATCGCGGACAGCCTGGCGGGGCGCGAGGCCCAACTGGTGCGCGACCTCGATCTCGGCAACCGCTTCACCGTGGTCGCCGACGCCGCCACCCATGCCGCGATGGGTGCCCGCGTCGCCGCGGCGCTGGCGGCGCTGGGGCCGGTCGAGACCGTGACCCTCGACCGCCCGCACGCCGACATGGCGACGGTGCGGGCGCTGGCGGAGCGGCTGACGGGCGCCGAAGGCGTCGTGGCGGTGGGCTCAGGCACCGTCAACGACCTGTGCAAATACGTCACCGGCCTGGATGGCCGCGGCTATTGCGCGTTCGGCACCGCCGCGTCGATGAACGGCTACACCTCCTCGACCGCCTCGATCACGCTGGACAGCGGGCTCAAGGTGTCGCTGCCCTCGCACGTGCCGTCGGGGGTGTTCATCGACCTCGGCGTCGTGGCGGCGGCGCCGGGCCATCTCGCCGCGGCCGGCTTCGGCGATTGCCTGGCGCGCTCGGTGGCGCAGGTCGACTGGTGGATGTCGCACCGGCTGCTCGGCACCGAGTATTTCGAGGCGCCGTACACGCTGCAGGGCGGCGACGAGGCCGAGCTGAACCGCCGCGTGGCCGGCCTGGCGCGTGGCGACATCGCGGCGCATGGCGCCCTGGTGCGCGTGCTGACGCTGTGCGGCCTCGGCATCGCGTTCACCGGCGTCTCGAACCACGGCTCGATGGGCGAGCACCAGATCTCGCACTACATCGACTGCTTCGCGGGCGCGGCCCATCCCGGCACGCTGCACGGCCAGCAGGTCGGCGTCGCCTCGCTCACCATGGCGCGGTTGCAGCAGCGCATCCTCGCCGATCCGGCGCCGCCGGTGCTGCGGCCGACCCGGATCGACGCGGCCGACATGGCGCGGCGCATGGGGCCGGACGTGGCGGCGCAGTGCCTCGACGAGTTCCGCCGCAAGGCGTTCGACGCGGCGGGCGCCGAGCGGATCAACCGGCGGCTGGCGGAGATCTGGCCGGCGTTGCGGGCCGAGCTGGCGGCGTTCACCATCCCGGTCGAGGAGATGGCGCGGATGCTGACCGAGGCGGGCGGACCGCGCAGCGCGGCGGAACTGGGCCTCGACCCCGCGTTCTACCGCGAGGCGGTGGTGCATTGCCGCGAGATGCGCAACCGCTTCTCGTTCCTCGACCTCGCCGCCGACGCCGGCTGGCTGGCCGAGTTCGCCGCCGGCGAGGGTTGAGCGTGCGCCCGTTGCGCGAGATGCCCGACGCCGTCGCCGCCGCGGTCACGGCGGTGCTGGCCGACATCGACGACACCGTGACCCATGACGGGCGGCTGCCGGCGCGCGCTTATCAGGCGTTGGAGGCCTTGCACGAAGCGGGCCTGGCGGTGGCGCTCATCACCGGCCGGCCGGCCGGCTGGTGCGACATGATCGCGCGGTTCTGGCCGGTCGACGGCGTGGTCGGCGAGAACGGCGCGTTCTACTTCGCCTACGACCGGGACGCGAAGCGGATGCGCCGGGCGTACGACGCCCCCGACGGGCAACGCCGCGCCGACCGCGAGCGGCTGGCGGCCCTGGGCCGGCGCATCCTGGCCGAGGTGCCGGGCACCGCGCTGGCGAGCGACCAGGCGTATCGCGAGACCGACCTCGCGATCGACTTCTGCGAGGACGTGGCGCCACTCGGCAGCGACGCGGTGGAGCGCATCTGCGCGCTGTTCGCGGCCGGCGGCGCGACCGCCAAGGTGTCGTCGATCCACGTCAACGCCTGGTTCGGGCAGTACGACAAGCTCACCACCTCGCGCCGCTTCGCGCGCGACGTGCTGGGCCTCGACCTCGACCGCGACCGCGAGCGGGTCGTCTACGTGGGAGACAGCCCGAACGACGCGCCGATGTTCGGCTTCTTCCCCAACGCCTGCGGCGTCGCCAACGTGCTACGCTTCCGGGGCCGGCTGGACGCCGAGCCGGCCTGGGTGTCGGTGGCCGAAGGCGGCCATGGCTTCGTCGAGGTCGCCGAGCGCATCCTCGCGGCCCGGCGCCGGTAGGGGGCCCGGAACCGAGGGAGGGGTCGTGGAGCACCAGCGCACCGTCGTCGGGATCGACGCGTCGACCCAGTCCGTCAAGGCGATCGCCTGGTCGGACGCCGGGCAGCCGGTCGCCGAGGGCCGCGCGCCGCTGACCTTGCGGCAACCGGCCCCCGGCATCGTCGAGCAGGATGCCGCCGAGTGGTGGGAGGCGACCATCACGGCGTTGCGCGCGGTCACCGAGGCGGTCGATCCCGACGCCATCGCCGGCATCGCCATCTCCAACCAGCGCGAGACCGTGGCGCTGCTGGACGCGGCGGGGCAGCCGGTGGCACCGGCGATCACCTGGCTCGACAGCCGGGTCGCCAGCAGCTTCCGCGACCTCGCCGAGAGTTTCGGCGCCGAGCGGCTGCACGCCATCTCGGGCCGCCCGGTCGACGTGATCCCGGTGGTCTACCGCCTGCACTGGCTGCGCCGGCACCGGCCGGAGCTGATCGAGCGGGCGCACCGCATCGTCGACGTGCACGGCTTCCTGTCGTGGCGCCTGACCGGGACGGCGCACGCCAGCCACACCAGCGCCGACGCGTTCGGCCTGTTCGACATCGCCGAGCGAAGCTGGTCGCGCCCGCTGCTCGACCATCTCGGCATCGCCGCGGACAAGCTGCCCGAGGCGGTGGCGCCGGCAACCCCGATCGGCCGGGTGAGCGCCGAGGCGGCGGCGCAAACCGGGCTGCGCGCCGGCACCCCGCTCTACGCCGGCGGCGGCGACGGGCAGTGCGCCGGATTGGGCGTGGACGCGATGCGGCCGGGGACGGTGTACCTCAATTTGGGCACCGCGATCGTGGCCGGGGTGTGGTCCGCCGAGGCGGCGCTCAGCCAGCGCTGGCGCACCATCCTGTCGCCGACCGGCGGCTACTTCCTGGAGCACGCGCAGCGCGCCGGGACGTTCTTCCTCAACTACCTGGTCGACATGTTCGCCGGCGGCGGCGACGGGCAGTGCGCCGGATTGGGCGTGGACGCGATGCGGCCG
>CAXTVL010000238.1:0-4824 GCA_964247515.1 uncultured Acetobacteraceae bacterium
GTGTAATCCGGGTCGCGGCCATCTGGCTCGCCACCGGGTTCTACCGTGTGCAGCCGGACGAGCAGGGCGTCGTGCTGCGGTTCGGCGCGTTCGATCGCACCACGCTGCCCGGCCTCAATTACCACCTGCCCTGGCCGATCGAGACCGTCGACCTCCCGTCGGTCACGCACATCAACCGGGCCGAGATCGGCTATCGGTCTGCGGCGGGGAACAACGGCGATGCCGGCCAGACTGTCACCGCGAACCGCAACGTGCTCGCGGAGAGCCTGATGCTGACCGGCGACGAGAACATCATCGACATCGATTTCGCGGTGTTCTGGCGCATCCGCGACGCCGGCGCCTACCTGTTCGCGACCCGCGACCCGGACTACACGGTACGCGCCGTGGCCGAGAGCGTGATGCGCGAGGTGATCGGCCGCACGCCGATCCAGCCGGCGCTGACCACCGCGCGGGCGCAGATCGAGACCGCGGTGCGCACCGGGGTGCAGGCGGTGATCGACAGCTACGGCAGCGGCGTCGAGGTGACGCAGGTGCAGCTGCAGAAGGTCGATCCGCCTGACGAGGTGATCGAGAGCTTCCGCGACGTGCAGCGCGCCAACACCGACGCCGAGCGCGCCCGCAACGAGGCCGAGGCCTACCGCAACGACATCGTGCCGCGCGCCCGTGGCGAGGCGGCCGTGGTGACTGCCGCGGGCGATGCCCAGCGCCAGGCCGCGGTGGCCCAGTCGACCGGCGAGTCGCAGCGCTTCCTGTCGGTGCTCAAGGCCTACGACGCCGCCAAGGACATCACCCTGAACAGGCTGTACATCGAGACCATGCAGGACGTGCTGACCCACAGCCCGACCACCGTGATCGACGACAAGGTGCGCGGCGTGCTGCCTTACCTTCCGCTTGGCGGCGCGGCGCCGAACCCGAACCCAGTGCCGCCGCCGGCCGCCGGCCCGGGAGCCGCGAAGTGAACCGCTCCCTCGTCGCCATCGGCGCGGCCGGCTTCGTGGTCCTGGTGCTGTTGCTGGCCTCGGTGTTCGAGGTCAACCAGACCCAGCAGGTGCTGCTGACCCAGTTCGGCAAGTCGGTGCGAGTGATCTCCGAACCCGGCCTGCACGCCAAGCTGCCGTTCGTGCAGACCGCCATCACCTTCGACCGCCGCCTGCTCGACTACGAATTGCCGCCGGAGGAGGTCATCCTGGCCGACCAGCGGCGGCTGATCGTCGACAGCTTCGCCCGCTTCCGCATCACCGACCCGCTGGCCTACTACCAGAGCGTCGGGCCGACCGAGGACGCGATCCAGGCGCGGCTGGCCTCGGTCGCCTCCTCGGCACTGCGCCGGGTGTTGGGCAACGAGCAATTGCTGAACGTGCTGTCCTCGCAGCGCGACCGCATCATGCAGTCGATCCGCCGCCAGGTGAACGACGAGATGCGGGGTTTCGGCGTCGACATCCAGGACGTCCGCATCCGTCGCGCCGACCTGCCGGCCGAGAACACCCAGGCGATCCTGTCGCGCATGATCAGCGAGCGGCAGCGGGTCGCGGCGCAGGCGCGCGCCGAGGGGGCCGAGGCGTCCGCCCGCATCCGCGCCGACGCCGACCGCGAACGCACCGTGTTGCTGGCCAATGCGCGCTCCACCGCCGACCAGCTTCGTGGCAAGGGCGAGGCGCAGGCCATCGCGCAATACGCCGACGCGTTCCAGCGCGATCCTGCGTTCTTCAACACCTGGCGCACGCTGCAGGCGTATCGCGAGGCGTTCAATGCCGGCACGCTGCATCTGGTGATGTCGCCGGGTGACGATTTCCTGAAACTGTTGCGGCAGGCCCCGCGTCCTACCGGAGCCGCACCGGCCGCCGGTTCGCCCGCGCCGCTCGCCGCCGCCTCGCCATGACCCAACCATCCGCAATGAGGAACCAAGTTATGCGCCTGACACCGCGCCCCACCGACCGCAGGCTGCTTCGCGTGGCGGTCCTGGCCTTGTCGACCGCGCTGGTGGCGCCGGCGGCGGTCGTGCCGTGGGCTCCGGCGCATGCCGCGCCTGCGCCGGACAGCTTCGCCGACCTGGCGCAGCGGCTGCTGCCCGCGGTGGTCAACATCTCCTCGACCCAGACGCTCACGGCCAGCAGCGGCGGCGGCGAGGAGGGCGGCCCCGGCGCCGGCCCGGAGATGCCGACCTTCCCGCCCGGCTCGCCGTTCGAGAAACTGTTCCGCGACTTCATGAATCGCAACCACCCCGGCGGCAACCCGGGCGGCGACAACCCGGAGCCGGCGCGCAAGGTGCAGAGCCTCGGCTCCGGCTTCATCATCGATCCGTCCGGCGTCGTCGTCACCAACAACCACGTCATCAAGGGGGCCGACGAGATCACCGTGACGCTGCAGGACAACACCACGCTCAAGGCGCGCGTGGTCGGCCACGACGACCGCACCGACATCGCGGTGTTGCAAGTGAAGCCGGATAGCCCGCTGCCGTTCCTGCCATTCGGCGACAGCAGCGCCTCGCGCGTGGGCGACTGGGTGCTGGCGATCGGCAACCCGTTCGGCCTGGGCGGCACCGTCACAGCAGGCATCGTCTCGGCGCGCGGCCGCGACATCCAGCAAGGGCCGTACGACGACTTCATCCAGACCGACGCCGCGATCAACCGCGGCAACTCCGGCGGCCCGCTGTTCAACATGACCGGCCAGGTAATCGGCATCAACACCGCGATCTTCTCGCCCTCCGGCGGCTCGATCGGCCTCGGTTTCTCGATCCCGTCAAGCCTGGCCAGGACCGTGGTGGCGCAGCTGCGCAATTTCGGCCACGCGCGGCGCGGCTGGCTCGGCGTCAAGATCCAGCAGGTGACGCCCGACATCGCCGAGAGCCTGGGCCGCAAGGAGCCGGTGGGCGCGCTGGTCGCGGGCGTCGAGGACAACGGCCCGGCGGCGCGCGCCAAGCTGCGCAACGGCGACATCATCCTGACCTTCAACGGCCAGGACATCCACGAGATGAAGAACCTGCCGCGCACCGTGGCCGAGACCGAGATCAACAAGCAGGTGCCGCTGGTGGTCTGGCGCGACGGCAAGCAGGTCACGTTGCAGGTCAAGGTCGGCGAGCTGCCCGAGGACGTGACCGCGCTGGCCAGCGCCCCGGCACCGGCCGAGGATCTGAGCCCGCAGCCGTTGAAGCTGTCCGGCCTCGGGCTCGAGCTGTCGCCGATCACCCCCGACATGCGCAAGAAATATTCGGTGGGCGCCGACCAGAAGGGCGTGCTCATCACCGGCGTCACGGACGGCACGCCAGCCGCCGACCGCGGCCTCAAGGCCGGCGACGTGGTGGTCGAGGTGCAGCAGGAGGAAGTGACGTCGCCTTCGGACGCGCAGGCCAAGATCGACGCGGTGCGCAAGGCCGGCCGTCCGACCGTGTTGTTGCTGGTGCAGGGCCAGGACGGGATGCGCTACGTGCCGATCTCGATCAAGCCGGACGGCAAGCGTCAGCCTGGCTGAATGTCGCCCATCTTGAACTCGGCCGCCCGGTAGCCCTGGACGAACAACAGCGCGCGCAGGTCGCCATGCGTGACCCGCGAGCGGGCCGCCGCCGCCACGATCGGTTTGGCGTGGAACGCCACGCCCAACCCGGCCGCCGCGATCATCTCCAGATCGTTGGCGCCGTCGCCCACCGCCAGCGTCTGCGACAACGCCAGGCCGTTCGCGGCCGCCAGTTCGCGCAGCGTGGCCAGCTTGGCGGCGCGGTCCAGGATCGGCTCCGCGACCGTGCCTTGCAGTGCGGCACCGTCGTCGTGCAGCCGGTTGGCGCGGTGCGCGTCGAAGCCCAGCGCCCGGGCCACGCGGGCGGTGAAGAAGGTGAACCCGCCCGAGACGAGCGCCGTGACCGCGCCGTGGGCGCGCATCGTCGCCACGAGCTCGGCGGCACCCTGGGTGATCCGGGTGCCCGCCCAGGTTCGTTCCAGTGCCGCGAGCTCCAGGCCGCGCAGCAGCGCCACGCGTTCGCGCAGCGCGTCGGCGAAGTCGATCTCGCCGTCCATGCTGCGCCGGGTGATGGCCGCCACGCGGTCCTGGACGCCGGCATGGGCGGCCAGCTCGTCCAGCGTCTCCGAGGTGACGACCGTGCCGTCCATGTCGGCCAGCAGCAGGCGCTTGCGCCGGCCCTCGCGGGCCAGCACGAAGGTGTCGACCGGCTCGGCCCCGATCGCCCCGGCCAGCAGCGCTGGGTCGGGCGGCGTGTCGCACGCGATGTCCGCCGCCTCGCCTGGCGAGAGGATATCGACCGCGCCGCCGCCGGTCGCCTCGCGCACGCGCGCGCCGGTGGCGGCCGACAGCGCGTCCCGGGGGGCGACCAGGGTCCCGACAGTAGACATGCGCGCGTATGCGCCGCCGTCTCGGCGCCGGCAAGCGATGGCTGATCCGCCGGCGTTGATCGTCGCCGGGCCGACCTGCAGCGGCAAGTCGGCGCTGGCGCTGGCGCTGGCGCGGACGCTGGACGGCGTGGTCATCAACGCCGATTCGATGCAGGTCTACCGCGAACTGCGCGTGCTGACGGCGCGGCCTTCGGCGGCCGACGAGGCGGCGGCACCGCACGCGCTGTATGGGGTCCGTCCGGCGGCGGAGCCGGGCAGTGTCGGATGGTGGCGCGAGGCTGCGCTGGGCGCGATGGCGGCGGCGCGGGACGCGGGCAAGCTGCCGATCCTGTGCGGCGGGACGGGATTGTACTTCCTGAGCCTGACGCGCGGCCTGGCCGACATCCCGCCGGTGGACACCGGCTCGCGGGATGAGGCGCGGGCGTTGCTCGCGGAACTTGGGGCGCCGACGCTGCACGCGCGCCTGGCCGAGCACGACCCGGCG
>CAXTVL010000239.1:0-4820 GCA_964247515.1 uncultured Acetobacteraceae bacterium
GGGCCCGTCCGGTCCCGCGTGGGCGCCCGCGTTCCGTGCCTACGCGTCGCGGGCACCTCCTGACCTCGGCTGAGTTCCCGCTCGCCCGATCGTCCCCATCAGGAGTTTGCCATGCGTTCTCTGACGTTGCGCGGCGCCCTCGCCGCGACCCTCGCCTGCGCCGTGCCCGCGCCGGTGTTCGCCCACGCCCACATGGCCGGATCGGTTCCCGCCGCCGGCAGCACCCTCGCCACGGCGCCAGCCGAGGTCTCGATGCATTTCACCGAGGACGTGGAGCCCCGGTTCTCCAGGATCGAGGTGTTCGACACGGCGGGCCACCCGGTCACGACCGGCCCCGCCCACCTGGTCGGCGGCGACGGCGACCACCTCGCCGTGCCGGTGCGCACGCTGGGCGCCGGCACCTACAAGGTGGTGTGGCACGCCACCTCGACCGACACCCACAAGACCCAGGGCGACTTCCTGTTCACCGTGGCGCCGTAGGCGATGGCACGCTCCGAGCGATCCCGCCTGACGGTCCTGGCGGTGGTCGCGCTGGTGGTGGTGGCCCTCGCCGGCATCACCGGATGGACGCTGTTCGGCCGCACCGAGCCGCCGCCCGAGGTCCAGATCGGCGGCGCGTTCAGCCTGCTCGACAAGGACGGCCGCGGCGTCACCGACCGCGACCTGCGCGGCCGCTACGCGCTGGTCTACTTCGGCTACACCTTCTGCCCCGATGTCTGCCCGACCACGCTGAACGCGGTGGCGGCGGCGGTCGACCTGCTCGGGCCGCAGGCGAAGCTGACGCCGGTGTTCATCACCGTCGACCCCCGGCGCGACACGCCCAAGGTGGTGGGCGACTACGTGGCCGCGTTCTCGCCCCGGCTGCTCGGCCTGACCGGCACGCCGGAGCAGGTCGCGGCGGCGACCAGCGCCTACCGCGTCTACGCCGCCCCGCACCGCACCGGGCCGGGACCGAACGACTACACCATGGACCACACCTCGCTGCTCTACCTGATGGCGCCGGACGGGCGCTTCGTGGCGCCGATCCGCGCCGACCAGGCGCCGGCGGCGATGGCCCAGGACATCAAGAGGAACATGACATGAGCCTTCCCATCCGCGGCGCCATGCCGCTCGCGGCGGCACTGCTGCTGGCCGTGGCGCAAGCGCCGGCGCCATCTCCGGCCATGGTCGCGGTCGAGCGCGCGTGGTCGCGCGCCACCCCCGGTGCCGCGCGCGAAGGAGCGCTGTACCTCACGCTGCGCGCCGCGACAGCCGACCGGCTGGTCGCGGTCAGCACGCCGGCCGCCGGCATGGCGATGCTGCACGAATCGCGCGAGGTCGGCGGTGTCGTGCAGATGCGCGACCTGGACGGCCTGTCGCTGCCGGCGGGCCAGCCGGTCGCGATGCGGCCGGGCGGCGTGCACGTCATGCTGATGCAGTTGGCGCATCCGTTGGCGCAGGGGCAGCATTTCCCGGTCACGCTGCGCTTCGAGCACGCGCCCGCGCTGACGGCCGACGTCACCGTGGCGCGCGCCGGCGCCGTTACCCCTTAAGCATGGCGCCCCAGGCCAGGGGCAACGTTGCCTCGCCGCGCCGCGTTGACCGGCGACACTGGCGCGGTGCCGGTCGGGAGGGAACCATGGGACTAGGGATTATCGGCTGGATCGTGCTCGGCCTGATCGCCGGCTTCATCGCCAGCAAGATCGTCAACAACCAGGGTGAGGGTGTCATGGTCGACATCATCCTGGGCATCGTGGGCGCGCTGGTCGGCGGCTTCATCTTCAACTTCTTCGGCGCCGACGGCGTGAACGGCTTCAACGTCTACAGCCTGATCGTGGCCGTGGTCGGCGCGATCGTGGTGCTGATGATCTACCACGCGGTCGCCGGCCGCCGCCGCATCTAGCTCGGATGCCCGCGGCCCCACGGGGCCGCCGGCATTCCCGTCAAATCGCCACGCGCACGCCCAATTCGACCACGCGGTCGCTCGGGATGCGCAGGAATTCCACCGCCGAGCTGGCGTTGCGCGCCATGATCAGGAACAGCCACAGCCGCCACACCGGCATCCGCGGCACCATCGCCGGCACCAGCGTCTCGCGCCCCAGGAAGTAGCTCGCCTGCATCGGGTCGAAGTCGACGCCCTGCTCGCGCAACGCGTTCAGGTCGCGCGGCATGTTCGGGCTCTCCATGAAGCCGTAGCGGATCAGCACCCGATGGATGCCCGGCGCCAACTGGGTCACGAGGCTGCGCTCGCTGGCCGCCACCTCCGGCACGTCGAGGTTGGAGACGGTGACGAACAGCACCCGCTCGTGCAGCACCTTGTTGTGCTTGAGGTTGTGCAGCAACGCCGCCGGCACGTAGTCCGGGTTGCCGGTCATGAAGATCGCCATGCCCGGCACCCGCACGGTGCGCGACTGCGGCAGCCGGCCCAGGAACGAGGCCAGCAGCAGGCTGTCCTGCTTCCAGCGCGCCAGCAGCAGGTCGCGCCCGCGCTTCCACGAGGTCATCATCAGCAGCAGGCCCAGCCCCACCACCAGCGGCACCCAGCCGCCCTCCGGCACCTTCAGCGCGTTGGCGGCGAAGAACACCACGTCGATCGCGAAGAAGCCGCCGAACACCAGCAGTGCCAGCGGGCGCGACCAGCCGAACTGGCGGCGGAACACCACCGCCGCCAGCAGGCAGGTGCAGATGAAGGTGCCGGTGACGGCGATGCCGTACGCCGCCGCGAGCGCGTCGCTGCCGCGGAACGCGAACACCAGCACCAGCACGCCCACCATCAGGATGGTGTTGATCTGCGGCACGTAGATCTGGCCCTCCTCGGTGGCGCTGGTGTGCGTCACCGTCATGCGCGGCAGGAAGCCCAGTTGCATGCACTGCCGCGCCACCGAATAGGCGCCCGAGATCAGCGCCTGGCTGGCGATCACGGTGGCCAGGGTCGCGAGGATCACCAGCGGCAGCCGCAGCCACTCGGGGGCCAGCAGGTAGAACGGGTTCGCCAGCGTCGTCGGCTGCCACAGCACCAAGGCACCCTGGCCGAAATAGTTGAGCACCAGGCAGGGCAGCACGAACAGCAGCCAGGCGAGGCGGATCGGCTGCGCCCCGAAATGCCCCATGTCGGCATACAGCGCCTCGGCCCCCGTGACCGCCAGCACCACCGAGCCCAGGGCCACGAACGCCAGACCCCGGTAGTGCAGGCAGAACGTCACGGCGTAGCTGGGCGAGAGCGCGCGCAGCACGAACGGGTGCTCGGCCAGTTGCAGCGCGCCGAGCACGCCGATCGCCGCGAACCACAGCACCATGATCGGGCCGAACACCCGGCCCACGCTGCCGGTGCCGCGATACTGGGCGGCGAACAGCAGCACGATCACCACCGCCGAGATCGGCAGCACGAACTCGGCCAGCGGGGGCGCGGCGATCTCCAGCCCCTCGACCGCCGAGAGCACCGAGATCGCCGGCGTGATGGCGCCGTCGCCGAAGAACAGGCAGGCGCCGGCGATGCCCGCGAAGGCCAGGAAGGTCCGCATCCGCGCCCCGGTGGCGGAGCGCTGCGCCAGCGCCATCAGCGCCAGGATGCCGCCCTCGCCGCGGTTGTCGGCCCGCATCACCAGCAGCACGTATTTGACGGTGACGATCAGCACCAGCGACCAGAAGATCAGCGACAGGATGCCCAGCACCTCCAGCGCGCCGACGCCCGGGTGCATGAAATGCGTGAGGCTGGACTTGAAGGCGTAGAGCGGGCTGGTGCCGATGTCGCCGTAGACCACCCCCAGCACGCCCAGCAGCACAACCAACCGGACCGGCCGCCGGTGCTCGACCACGGTGAGGGAGTCTGCTGTGATGGCATCAGCCGTCATGCGGGCGGTGTCCTGGGTCTGACGCGAGCGGCGGACCGATACGCCGGGGCCGGCGGGCACGCAAGCGGTGGACGGGCGCCGGGTTGCCTGCAACGCCCAAGCCTCGATACAGCTCCCAGCCTGCGTATCGAGCAATACCCCCGCCGCGAGGAATGCCATCATGCCAGTCCTGCCGCCAGTCCTGACGATCGCCCTGCTGCCTCTCGTGGGCGTAATGATTGGCGCGGTGCTGCAATACGCTTTCGGCCGCAGGCTGGACGCCGGCAAGCTGCTTCTGGCGCAACGGGTGCAGGCGTATATCGACTTCGTGCGCGCGGTCTCGACGCTGGCACCGGACCGGGCGAAGGACCAGGCGACGCTTGCGGCCGACGCGCGGATGCGGATCTGCCTCTACGGCTCGCTCGACGTGGTGCGCAGGCTCGAGGAGTTCTGCCGGACGGGGTCCGCCCCGGCCACGAAAGCCGGACGCGCGGCGCTGGTCGGCCTGGTTCGGGCGATGCGCCAGGATGTGACCGACAACAAGGCGGTGCCGCGCCGGGACAGCCTCGCGCTCATCCTGTTCGACGACGCGGCGGGACCGCGCGCCAAACCCGAGTGAGCTCCCACCCCGGTCGCCGGTCTCAGCCGCTCGGGCGGTGGCCGAAGATGGCGCTGCCGACCCGCACATGGGTGGCGCCGTGACGGATCGCCGCCGCGAAATCGGCCGACATGCCCATCGAGACGGTGGCGAGGCCGTGCCGCGCCGCGCGGGCGGCGAGCCAGGCGAAGTGCGGCGCCGGGTCCCCCTCCAGCGGCGGGATGCCCATGAGTCCGGTCAGGTGGTCGCCGAACCGGGCGCGGCAGTCGACGATGAACGCGTCGGCCCGCTCGCGCGGCACGCCGGCCTTCTGCGGCTCGTCGCCCACGTTGACCTGGACGAGCAGCGCCGGGCAGCGACCCTCGCGCGCCGCCGCCTCGGCCAGCGCGTCGGCGAGGCGCGGCCGGTCCAGG
>CAXTVL010000240.1:0-4818 GCA_964247515.1 uncultured Acetobacteraceae bacterium
AGACCACCCGGCTCGGCTATGATGGGCGCGGACAGGCGCGGCTGTCCGCGCCGGGCGACCTAGACCCCGCCTGGGAGCGTCTGTCGCCGAAGCCGCTGATCCTGGAGGAGGTGGTCGACTTCGCGTGCGAGGCCAGCGTGGTGGTGGCACGCGGGACGGACGGCACGCTGGTCGCGTTCGACGTCGTGGAGAACAGCCATCGCGACCACATCCTCGACCTCACCTACGCCCCCGCCCGCATTCCCGGGCCAGTGGCGGCCCAAGCGCAGGAACTGGCATGTCGCGTGGCCGAGCGTCTCGATCTGACCGGGCTGCTGGCGGTCGAGTTCTTCGTCGACGCGCACGGCGCCGTGCTGGCCAACGAGATCGCCCCGCGGCCGCACAATTCCGGGCACTGGACCATCGACGCCTGTCCGGCCAGTCAGTTCGAGCTGCATGTCCGTGCCGTGGCCGGCCTGCCGTTGCCGCAGGCGACCCGGCACAGCGACGCGGTGATGAAGAACCTGATCGGCCCCGAAGGTGCCGCGCTGTGGCCGGCGGCGCTGGCGACACCCGGCCTGATCGCGCACCATTATGGCAAGGCCGAGGCCCGGCCCGGACGCAAGATCGGCCATGTGACGCGGCTGTTCCCGCGCGGCTCGCTGCCCGGCCCGTTCGGCGTCGCCGACGCGCTGGGGCCGCTCGGCGGCAACTGACTTCGCGGCGGACGGGAACCCGCACGGACGTTGCGGGGTTGGCTGCCGGTAGCACCCGGAGTTCCGCCCATGCCCTCGCTGACCCGCTCGATCGGCCGCCGTCCGCTGCTGGGCGGGGTGGCCGCGGCCGCGGCACTGGTGCCGCTCGGTTGCGCGACGCCCGACGTGGGCCGCCAGCTCGGCGCCGGCGGCGTGGGCCTGGAGAAGGTCGCCTCGTTCAGCTCGCCGCACCAAGTCACCGGTGTCGCGGTGGCGCCCAGCGGGCGGATCTTCGTCAATTTCCCGCGCTGGGAGGAGGACGTCGCGATCTCTGTTGCGGAAGTGGGTCCCGGCGGCGCGCTGACCCCCTTCCCCGACCTCGGCTGGAACGCCTACCGCAACGCGACGCCGGGCGGGGCGGCACAGCGCTTCGTGTGCGTGCAGGCGCTGGCGATCGACCCGCGGGGCAATCTCTGGGTGGTCGACCCAGCGGCGCCGGCGCTGGCGTTCGAGGTGCCGGACGGGCCGAAACTGGTGTGCGTCGACCTGACCCGCAACCAAGTCAGCCGCATCTACCCGTTCGGTGCCGACGTGGCGCCGCAGGGCACCTACCTGAACGACATCCGCTTCACCCCCGACGGACGGCGCGCGGTGCTGACCAACTCCGGGCAGCCGGGCTCGCTGATCGCGCTCGACGTCGCGACCGGCGAGGCGCGCCGGGTGCTCGACGGCCACCCCAGCACCCAGGCGCAGCCCAACACGGCGATGGTGGTGAACGGCCGCGACCTGCGGCGACCGGACGGCGAGCCTCCGAAGTTTTCCGCCGACGGCATCGCGATCGACAACCGCGGCGAGTACGTCTTCTGGCAGGCCACCACCGGCACGACGATGTACCGCGCGCCGCTGGCGCCGATGTTCGATCCACGCGTGGCCCCCGCCGAACTCGGCCGCATGGTCGAGGTCTACGCGCCGACCTTCATCGCCGACGGCTACTGGATGGCGCGCAGCGGCACGCTGTACGTCACCAGTTGCGGCGACAACTCGGTGAAGCGGCTGACGCCGGACCGGCAGTTCGCGGTGGCGGTCCAGGACAAGCGCCTGCTGTGGCCGGACAGCATGGCGGAAGGCGCCGACGGAACGCTCTACGTCACCGCCTCGCACATCCCGCAGATGAAGTCGTGGCAGGGCCCGGGTGTCGCCGAGACGCAGTTGTTCCGGTTCCGGCCGGCCTAGGAGCCGCTGAACCAATTGTAGCCCTGGTCTTCCCAGTAGCCACGACGCGGCGCGCCGTCGACGAGCAGGCTGTTGGTCACGGCGATGCTGACGATGTGCTTGGGGTTCTTGAAACCGAGCTTGGTCGGCACCCGCAGCTTGACCGGGAAGCCGTATTTTGCGGGAAGCGGGGCGTTGCCGTAGTCGAGCGCCAGGATAGTCTGCGGATGCAGGGCGGTGGGCATGTCGATCGTCGAGTAGTAACGGTCGGCGCACTCGAACTTGACGTATTTCGCGGTCGTGTCCGCGTCCACGATCTTGAGGAAGCGCTGGAACGGGACGCCGGACCACTGGCCGATGGCGCTCCAGCCCTCGACGCAGATGTGCCGGGTGATCTGGCTCTCCTGTGGCAGGCCGCGCAACTGGGCCAGCGTCCATGGCTCCTTGTTGCCGATCAGTCCTCCCAATGCCAGCCGCCACTCGTCGCCATCGATGTCCGGCGCGTCGTCGACCGAGTAGAAGGCGTTGAACGGGAACGGCTTGGTGATGGCGCTCGCGGGATAGGTGGGCGCCAGGCGGTTCTGGTCGAACAACAACGCCTGCACCCGATCGTTGAAGCGCGACATCGCCCAGAGCACGCGGTCCACGGCATCGCCGTCCGCGAGGTTGCAGCCGGTGAGCAGGGTCAGGGCGCCCAACGACAAGCCCGAGCGCAACAGACCGCGGCGCTCCAGGCGCAGGATTTCGTCGCGGCGGTCGCGCGCGATCACGACCGCACCTCTGCTTGCCTGGCGTCGATTTCCCTGGCGTCGATGCCCCTGGCGTCGACTTCCCTGGCGTCGATGCGGGCGCGCCCGGTGATCATCGCCACCAGCGTCGACGGCACCAGCACCACCAGCAACAGGTGGATCGCGGTGAACGCCACGATCCCGGCCATCGCCGCGAAATGGATGCGCCGCGCCACCTCGTAGCCACCGAGCGAGGCGGCCAACGCCTGCAACTGCACCGGCTTCCACAGCGCCAGCCCGGACAGCAGCGCCGCCACGCCGCACAGCAGCACGACCACGTAGAGCAGACGCTGCACCGCGTTGTAGGTGCCGAGCTGGTGGCGCAGCCTGAAGGTCAGCGCCTCGCCCATGGTGCGCACCACCGCGCGCGGCGAGATCGGCCAGAGCTGGCGCGCGAAGTGGCGCGACGCCACGCCATAGACCACGTAGGTCGTGCCGTTGGCGACCAGCAGCCACATCGCCGCCAGGTGCCAGGCGATCGCGCCGCCGAGCCAGCCGCCAAGCGTCGCCCAGCCGGGGAAGGTGAAGCCGAACAGCGGCGAGGCGTCGTAGATGCGCCAGCCGCTCATCACCATCATCACGATCGCCGCCGCGTTCACCCAGTGGGTGAGGCGCACGATTGCCGGGTGGATGACGGTCAATCCTGCCTTGCGGTCCGTGGCCCTGTGACCCTGGCTCATGGTGCTCCGTCGACGGTGGGTGGCGCTCGCCGGGTCTCTTCGCCGACAAGCGCCGCCGGTTACAGACTACATCGGCGGCACGACGCCATCGACGCCGACCGCCACGGCCCCGGCGGCGGTGCCGGCCGGGTCGGCGAACACGATCACATGGGCACCGGGCTTCAGCAGGCCGCGCTCGCCCGGCGCCATGGCGACGATCGGCACGTCGGGCGGCACCACGATGGTCTTCTGGCCGCCCTTGTAGTTGACCGTCATGGTACGGCCGCTGGTGCCGACCAGGCCGCCCACCACGCCGTTGGTCATCGAGCTGCCGGGCGCCTTGTCCCACGGGTAGTTGCCCTCGCCGGCGCCGCGCATGGCGGGGTCGAACACCTGCACGTCGAACGCCTTGAGCGTGCCGTCGGGCTGCGGCATCGCGGCCGAACCGATGTAGCTGTCCGGCTTGATGTCGGCGAAGTTGGCTTTGGTGATCGCCACGACCTTGGTCTCGGGCGTCATCGCCATCGTGGCGGTGGCGCCGCCGCGGGTCTTCAGCGTGATCGCCTGGTCGCTCACCCGCTCGATGGTGCCCCGGGTGCGCGCGGGCGCCGCGGCTTGGGCGGCCCCCGCCAGCAGGGCCGCTGTCAACGCCATGGCGGCGGCGCGATGGAACTTCATGGCAAAATCCCCTTGTTGTGCGGCGTCGGCAGGACGCCGGGCAGCCATACGCAATCACTGCTAAGTGGGTTCAATCCGGCCGTGGCAACACCGCCGCGAGCCGGGCGATGCACGCCTCGAACGCGCCGAGGTCGCTCCAGCGCACCGATTGCGCCACGTGGGCGACCACGAGCGCCCCGCCCGAGGCATGGATGGCACCGTCGATCATCAGGTTGTCGACCAGCCCGAACGCCTCGACCGCCATGCCGTCGGCATCGCGCGCCGCGGCGTCGGCCAGGTTGGCATAGGCCAGTGTCCGAGCCGTGAAGTCCTCGGCGACATTGCTCCACCCCGATACCGGGCGGCCCAAGGCACGCATGAAACCCAGCTCGAACACCGTGCCGGCATCCGCACTCGGGCCTCGGAACGGCGTGAGGTTCGCGACCAGCGCGTGGCACGAGCGGATGTGCGTCTCGTTGCGCAGCGCGATCCGCGCCGGGAGCGGCAGGGCGGCCCAGGCCTGCGGCTCCTCGTCCGCCAGCGGGTCGAGCGGGAACACGCCGTCGATGTCGTGGCGGGCGCAGACCTCCTTCAACCGCGCGCCGCGCGCCTGCGGGTCGGGCAGGAACACGTCGGGACCAGCCAGGTAGATGCGAAGCGCGACGCGGCTCACGCGCTTGCCGATCCGTCAGTTTCGGTGTGTATCGTCACGCCAGCAGATACGAGGGTTCCCATGGCCAAGATCAAGGTGGCGACGCCGGTCGTCGAGCTGGACGGCGACGAGATGACGCGCATCATCTGGGGCTTCATCAAGGACAAGCTGATCCT
>CAXTVL010000241.1:0-4795 GCA_964247515.1 uncultured Acetobacteraceae bacterium
GGCGCGACGCCGGCGCCGCCGCCCGCTGTTACGCGCCCTGCTGATCGACCTCACCTCGCCCGAGGCGCGCGGGGTGTGCGTCGAGATGCTGCGCCGGCGTCGCGCCTGCGTGCCCACGCATGACGGCAGCGCCGGCGACGTCGCCAGCCGCTGAGCGTCTTGCATCGCGGCTGACGGCCCCGCATCTTGGGACCGCGATGCGCGTTATCCCCGCTTGGGTGCGAGGGCATCCGAACGGAGCAGGTTCCATGGACGGCGGCTCGGACGCGCGGCGCATCACCATCCACCAACCCCAGGACTTCGAGGGGATGCGGGCGGCCGGCCAGCTCGCCGCGGCCACGCTGGACATGGTGGCGGCGCATGTCCGCCCGGGTGTCACCACCGGCGAGCTCGACCGGCTCTGCCACGGCTTCATCGTGGACCACGGCGCCGTCCCGGCCCCGCTCAACTACCGCGGCTACCCGAAATCGATCTGCACCTCGATCAACCACGTCGTCTGCCATGGCATTCCCGGCGAACGCAAGCTGGCCGCGGGCGACGTGCTCAACATCGACGTCACCGTGATCCTCGATGGCTGGTTCGGCGACAGCAGCCGGATGTACGCGGCGGGCGCCCCCTCGACGCGGGCGCGCAACCTGATGGACGTGACGTTCGAGGCGCTGCGCCGGGGGGTGGCCGCGGTGCGCCCGGGGGCGACGCTGGGCGACGTGGGGTTCGCCATCCAGTCCTATGTCGAAGGCCAGCGCTTCAGCGTGGTGCGGGACTTCTGCGGCCACGGCATCGGCCGCAACTTCCACGAGGCACCCAACGTGCTGCATTTCGGCCGGCCCGGCGAAGGCCCGGTGCTGCGCCCGGGCATGTTCTTCACCATCGAGCCGATGGTCAATGCCGGCCGCCCCGAGGTCAAGGTGCTGGACGACGGCTGGACCGCCGTCACCCGCGACCGTGGCCTCTCGGCGCAGTTCGAGCACATGGTCGGCGTGACCGAGGCGGGCGTCGAGGTGTTCACTTACTCGCCGGCCGGCCTGGACCAACCCCCGCCCCTCGGCTGACCGCTTTGACGCGCCCCTGACGACGGATTGCCGACCCGCCGCGCGCCCGGCATGGCAACCTCGTTGCTATGGCGAAAATTTTACCCGGTCTGGCCGACCAACTCGCAAGCCTGGACCTGGCGGCGCCACCGGTGCTGGGCGTCGACGGGCACCGGGCGCGGATGCGGACCCGCTTGCTCACCGCCGGGCCGGATGCGCTGGCCGACCACGAGTTGCTGGAGATGGTGCTGTTCCTGGCGCTGCCGCGGCGCGACACCAAGGCATTGGCGCGGGCGTTGCTGGCGCGGTTCGGCAGCCTCGCCGCCGCGATCGCCGCGACCCAGGCCGAGCTGCGCGGCATCGACGGGCTGGGCGACGCCGGCATCGCGGCGCTCAAGACGGTGCAGGCGGCGGCGTTGCGGCTGGTGCGCGCCGAGGTGGTCGACCGGCCGGTGCTGACCAACTGGGACCGGCTGATGGAGTACCTGAACGCGGTCATGGCGCGCGAGCGGGTCGAGCAGTTCCGGGTGCTGTTCCTCGACAGCCGCAACCGCCTGCTGGCCGACGAGGCGCAGGGGCGCGGCACCGTCAACCACACCCCGGTCTACCCGCGCGAGGTGGTCCGCCGCGCGCTCGAGCTGCACGCGACGGCGCTGATCCTGGTGCACAACCACCCGAGCGGCGACCCCACGCCGTCGCGCGCCGACATCGCCACCACGCGCGAGATCGCCGAGGCGGCGCGCACCATGTCGGTGGCGCTGCACGACCACGTCATCGTCGGCAACGGCCGCTGGGTCAGCCTGCGCCAGGAAGGCTTATTGACGTAGCGCGCCCAGCACCTCGTGGCCGCCGTCCCAGACCAGCTTGAGCGCGATGTACAGCACGATCAGCAGCCCGACCCAGGCGATCCAGCGGTAGCGCTCCAGCAGCCGCGCCACCAGGTTGGCGGCCAGGCCCATCAGCACCACCGAGACGCCCAGTCCCGTCACCAGCACCCAGAGCCGCCCGCCGGCGGCGCCGGCCACCGCCAGCACGTTGTCGAGGCTCATCGACAGGTCGGCCAGGATGATCTGCACCATCGCCTGCCGCAGCGACTTCGCCGGCGCCGCGCCACCCGCGTGGTGCGCCGGGCGCCTCAACTCGCGATACATCTTCCAGCACACCCACAGCAGCAGCACGCCGCCGGCCAGCAGCAGCCCGACTATCTGCAGCAGTTGCAGGGTGACGGCGCCCAGCGCCACGCGGATGATCGCGGCGCCGGCGATGCCGGCCACGCTCGCGCGGCGCCGCTGGCGCTCCGGCAGCCCGGCCACCGCCAGACCCACCACCACCGCGTTGTCCCCAGCCAGCGTCAGGTCCACCAGCAGCACCTGCCCCAGCGCGGCGAGGTCGCGCAGCCATTCGCTGTCCACTCAGGCCTCCGAAGTTGCGGGAGGTGAGCCCGGGTCGTAGATCGTCGCCATGATCCCTCGCTACACCCGTCCCGCCCTGGCCGCCATCTGGGCGCCCGAGAACCGCTACCGCATCTGGTTCGAGATCGAGGCCCTGGCCTGCGAGGCGATGGCCGGCATCGGCACGGTGCCCGAGGCGGCGGCGCGCACGATCCGCGAGCGCGGGGGCGCCGCGCTGGCCGCGATCGGCCCGGCCGACATCGCCCGCATCGACGAGATAGAGCGCGAGACGCGCCATGACGTCATCGCCTTCCTGACCTGGCTCGCGGACAAGATCGGCCCCGACAGCCGGTTCGTACACCAGGGCCTGACCAGCAGCGACGTGCTCGACACCACGCTCTCGGTGCAGCTCGCCCAGGCGACCGACCTGCTGCTGGCGGATGTCGATGCCGTCTTGGCCGCGTTGCGGCGGCGGGCGTTCGAGCACAAGCACACGCCCACCATCGGCCGCAGCCACGGCATCCACGCCGAGCCGACCAGCTTCGGCCTCAAGCTCGCCGGCCATTACGCCGAGTTCGCCCGCAACCGCGTCCGGCTGGTGGCGGCGCGCGCCGAGATCGCGGTGGCGGCGCTGAGCGGCGCCGTCGGCACCTTCGCCCATGTCGATCCGCGCGTGGAGGAGCACGTGGCGTCCCGCCTCGGCTTGGCGGTGGAGCCGGTCTCGACGCAGGTGATCCCGCGCGACCGTCACGCCGCCTATTTCGCCGCCCTCGCCGTCACCGCCTCGGGCGTCGAGCGGCTGGCGACCGAGGTGCGCCACCTGCAGCGCAGCGAGGTGCGCGAGGCGGAGGAGTTCTTCCACCCGGGCCAGAAAGGCTCGTCGGCGATGCCGCACAAGCGCAACCCGGTGCTGAGCGAGAACCTGACCGGCCTCGCCCGCATCGTGCGCGCCGTCGTGGTACCGGCGCTGGAGGACGTGGCGCTGTGGCACGAGCGCGACATCAGCCACTCGTCGGTCGAGCGCGCGATCGCCCCCGACGCCACCGCCACGCTCGACTTCGCGCTGGACCGGCTGGCCACGATGATGGAGCGGCTGCTGGTCTACCCGGAGCGGATGGCGGCCAACCTCGCCGCACTCGGCGGCGTGGTGCATTCCGGCGAGGTGCTGCTGGCGCTGACCCGCGCCGGGCTGTCGCGCGAGGACGCCTATGCCGTTGTGCAGCGCAACGCGATGGCGACCTGGACGCGGCTCGGCGAGCCGGACGGCCGCGACTTCCGCGCCAACCTCGACGCCGACCCGGAGATCGCCGGACGGGTGCCGGCCGCCGTGCTGGACGCCGCGATGGACACCGGGATGCACCTGCGCGAGCTCGACCGCATCTACCTGCGCGTGTTCGGGGAGGCTGGCCCGCAGGCGTAGGTTTGGCAGCGTACCGACGCCGCTGCTATACCCGCGCCGCAGCGTCGTCGTGCGGCGGTGCGGCATCGCGAGAAGGATTCCTGCCATGGCCCGCCGCCGCCAGCTCTACGAGGGCAAAGCCAAGATCCTGTTCGAAGGGCCGGAGCCGGGCACGCTCGTGCAATACTTCAAGGACGACGCCACCGCGTTCAACGCGCAGAAGAAGGGCGTCATCACCGGCAAGGGCGTGCTCAACAACCGCATCAGCGAGTACCTGATGATGCGCCTGGGCGAGATCGGCGTGCCGACCCACTTCGTCCGCCGGCTCAACATGCGCGAGCAACTGATCCGCGAGGTCGAGATCATCCCGATCGAGGTGGTGGTGCGCAACGTCGCCGCCGGCAGCCTGTCGACCCGGCTGGGCATCGCCGAGGGCACCCGGCTGCCGCGCAGCATCATCGAGTACTACTACAAGAACGACGCGCTGGGCGACCCGATGGTGGCCGAGGAGCACATCACCGCGTTCGGCTGGGCGGCGACGCAGGACATGGACGACATCGTGGCGCTGACGCTGCGCATCAACGACTTCCTGACCGGGCTGTTCCTCGGCGTCGGCATCACCCTGGTCGACTTCAAGGTCGAGTTCGGCCGGCTGTGGGAGGAGGACGACATGCGCGTCGTGCTGGCCGACGAGATCAGCCCGGACAATTGCCGGCTGTGGGACAGCAAGACCAACGAGAAGATGGACAAGGACCGCTTCCGCCGCGATTTGGGCCAGGTCGAGGAAGCCTACCAGGAGGTCGCCCGCCGCCTCGGCATCCTGCCGGAAGCCGGCGTGCGCGACATCAAGGGGCCGGAGACGATGCAGTAGGGGCTGGGTCATGAGGCAGGAGCAGATGCCTGTGCGTCAGGTTGGTTTCCGTATGTCGCCAATCCCGTCATGCCCGGACCTGATCCACGGCTGTCCGGTTCAA
>CAXTVL010000242.1:0-4792 GCA_964247515.1 uncultured Acetobacteraceae bacterium
CGGCGCCTGCGAGCGCGCCGGCTCGCGCGACTCGGGACGCGGCTCGCGCGGCGGTGCCCGGGTCGGCGTGCTGCCGATGCAACTCGCCGGGACCAATCCGGCGGAGGCGCACCTCGCGACCGGGTTGGCCGACGAGATCACCGCCGCCCTGGCGCGGTTCCGCTGGATGTTCCTGGTCTCGTCCAGTTCGCTCGCCCGCTACGCCACCCAGACCCGCGACGAGAACGCCATCCGCCGCACCTTCGGGCTCGACTTCCTGCTCGACGGCACGGTGCAGCGCGCCGGCGAGCGGCTGCGGGTGACATTGCGCCTGCTCGACCTGCGTGCCGGCAACCAGGTGGTCTGGTCGGGCCGCTTCGAGCGCGACGCGTTCGACCTGCTGACCTTGCAGGACGAGGTTGCGGCCGAGGTGGTGGCGCAGATCGACCCGGAAATCCTGCTGATCGAGAGCCAGCGCGCCAGCGCCCGCCCGCTGGCCGACCCCAACGCCTACGACCTGCTGCTGCGCGCCCTGGCGCTGATCGGGCGCATGGAGCGGCCGCTGTTCATGCAGGCCGGCGACCTGCTGGCGCGCGCCATCCAGCTCGAACCGGACTACGCGGCGAGCCACGCCTGGTACGCCTACTGGCACCTGTTCCTGGTGGGCCAGGCCTGGACCGACGACCCCAAGGCCGGGATGCTGGAAGCCGGGCGCCTGGCCGATCGCGCCATCACGCTCGACCCGCAGGACGCCAAGGCGCTGACCATCGCGGGGCACGTTCGCGCCTCGATGCGCCACCGGCTGCGCGAGGCGCTGACCATGCACGAGCGGGCGCTGACGCTGAACCCCAATCTCGCGATGGCATGGAACCTGTCCGGCATGGCGTTCGCCTATGTGGGCGACCTCCCGGAGGCGGCGCGGCGGGTCGCGCGCTACAAGCAGTTGAGCCCGCTCGACCCGCAGGCGTTCTTCTTCGACACCGCGCGAATCGTGGTGGCGCTGCTGGCGCGCGACCACGCGCAGGCGGTCGAGATCGGGCGCGAGGTGACGGCGATGAACCCGTCGTTCAGCGACTCGTGCAAGCCGTTCCTGGCCGCCCTGGGCCATCTGGGCGAGCACGCCGAGGCGGCGCTGGTGCGCGAGCGGCTGCTGACGCTGGAGCCCAGCTTCACCATTCGCCGCTTCCTGGCCGGCAACCCGTACGAGAGGCCGGAGCACAGCCAGCACTTCGTCCAGGGCTTGCGGCTGGCCGGCGTCGCTGAGTAGCCAGTTTCGCTGCCGCCGCTGGTCCCGACGCTCTCGCTCGATCCCGCGTCGCAGGGCTTCTTCAAGCTTGAGCGGCAACGCTGGTTCCGCGTCGCGGGCGGCCTGACGCCGGAGCATGTGATCCGGTTCCATGAGCTGCCCGGCGGCTGACGCCGAGGTCGGGCTTGGGTCGGAGGGCGGCAGGCAGGCCGGCCACCAACGCTACCGCGACGACCCTACCGAGATTGGGCCATCGCTCCGCTCTCCTCGGTCTCGCGATCCAGCAGCGTCGGCGCGCACAGCAGGATTTGCGTCGTGCGTTCGAGATGCGACCGCATTTCCTCGCACGCCAGATCGGCGTCGCGTGCCACCACCGCCGCCATCAGGGCTTCGTGCTCGGCGTTGACGTCGCGCTCGCCGCCGCGCACCGGGACCGAGAGCTTGCGGTATCGCTCGCTCTGCTCGAACAGCATCGCGCGTAGACGCAACAGCCACGCGCTGTCGCAGGCGGCAACCAGGCTTTGATGAAAGCTCGCGTGCAACGCCGACCATTGATCGCTGAGCTGCGTCCGGTCCGTGGAATCGCGCTCGGCGACCCGGCTCAGGCGGTAGAACGCGGCCACGATGCCGCTCTCCCAGGCGACGTCGCCGGCCACCATCGCCGCACGTAGGCAGACCGCCTCGATCTCGACCCGGGCACGGGTCAAGTCCAGCAGGTCGCGACGCGAGACCGGCGACACCGCGAAGCCGCGTTGCGGCTCCGAGCGCACGAGACCGTCCGCCACCAGACGCGACAACGCCTCACGTACGACCCCTAAGCTCATGCCGAGCCGCTCGCAGAGGTCGCCGATGCGCAGCTTGGTGCCAGGGAGCAGCCGGCAGTCGAGGATGTCCGCCCGGATCGCCCGATACGCGTCGTCGTACAAGGTCGAGCCTTTCGTCGCCTGAAGCGCTCCCATGCCTGTCCTCCGCTGCGGCCTTTGTCGTAGCAGAATTTTTAATCGGAAAGAAAATATGTTTTCTCTTGACCAGTCGACATTAAGGCGTGACAAGCCTCTTCACAGAGCTTGCCGAGAGACGGCCAAGACGACGCGCAGGCTGCGTTGGCGGAGCAGCGCACCATCGCCGCCGCGCTGATTGTCCGGTGCGTCGCCGAGACGACATCCGAAGCCGGCGAGACAGCCGCGCAACGACAGAGGAGAGCGTTCCATGTTCAAGCACCCGTCGCGGGGCCCCAGGGGCCCCCGCCCGCGCGCCGCCCCCCCCCCCGGGCCCGCCCCCCCGCCCCCCCCAGCCTGCTCGCGGCCACCGTCTTCGGCACCCTCGGCGGTGCCCCGGCGCTCGCCGCTCCGGTCTCGATCGACGTCGGCACCGCGCAGCCGGTGGTGGTCGACGACAGCCAGCCGATCAGGATCGCGCTGTTCATCGAGATCGGCACCAACAGCGCGGTGCAGGCCACCGTCACCGGCGCCAAGGCCGAAGCCGCCAAGCACAACATCCAGGTCGACGTGTTCGACGCGCGGTTCGACATCGCGCGGCAGGTCAACCAGATGCAGAACGCCCTGAACGGCCGCTACAACGCTTGGATCGTCGCGGCCATCGAGGGCCAGCAGGTCTGCAACATGGCGGCCGTCGAGGCGCCCAAGCACAACGTCGTCGTGGCCGTGGTCACGATGTCGATCTGCGGCCACTCGGTCAACGAGGCCGACAGGATGTGGTCGCCCGGCACGCTGACCTATGTCGGCGGCAACGAGGCGCCGTCGGCGTTCGAGGCGGTCATGCTGCAGGCGCTCAAGGACCGGCCCGGCCCGCTCAAGGTCGGCCTGCTGACCGGCCAGCCGCTGCACCCGATCACCAAGGCGTTCGACAAGGCGGTCGCCGACATCCGCAAGCAGCACCCGGAGTTCGAGGTCGCGGCGACCTACCGCACCGATTACTCGCCCGAGATGAACCAGCAGAAGACCCAGGCGATGCTGCTCTCGCACCCGGACGTCAACACCATCATCGGCGTCTACACCAACATGTCGAAGGGCGTGGTGCCGGCGCTCGAGGCGGCGGGCAAGCTCGGGCAGGTCAACGTGTACGAGAACGGCGGCACGAGCTGGTCGGTCGAGGCGTTGCAGAAGGGCTGGATCAAGGCCACGACCGGCTATTACCGCGCCTCGGCCGCCGCCACCGCGGTGCGGGCGATCGCCGACGCCTGGGCCGGCAAGCCGGTGGCGCGCGCGATCATGAACGACGGCCATCCGCTGCTGGCGGACCAGGGGGCGGGCAAGGTCGCGGTCATCACCAGCGCCAACGTCGCCGAATACACGCCGCAATCGCCCTGATCCGCCGTCCTCTCCCCCGCCATCGAAGGGTTGCGCCATGACCGAGCAGGTCGTCCTGATCGTCCGCTTCGTGCCGAAGCCTGGAATGTACGAAACCTTCCGCGCGCATTTGTATGCGCTCGCCGAGACGATGGCGGCCGAGGACCACTTCGTGAACACGATCGTTCATGACGACATCGACCGTCCCGGCGAGTTGGTGCTGTACGAGATCTGGTCCGGCACGCGCGCTCGCTGGGAGCGCGAGGAGCCGCCCAAGCCGTACCGCGCCGCCTACGAGGCGCTGGTGCCCGAATTCCTGGAGCGGCGTGACATCACCTGGCTCACGCCGATCCGCGAATGGGGCAGCCATCTCACGGGTGGCTGACGCCGATGCCGGGGACAGCCGTGCCGAGCGACGCCCACGCGGTCGCGATCGGCTGCGCGCGCGTCGAGAAGACGTTCGGCCCGGTCCGCGCGTTGCACCCGGTCGACCTCGAGGTCCGGTCAGGCACGATCCACGCGCTCGTCGGCCAGAACGGCGCCGGCAAGTCGACCCTGCTCGGCATCCTCGCCGGACGCATCCGTAGCGGCGGCGGCACCGTCGAGGTGTTCGGCCGGTCCGCATCGCTTGGCCATCCCCGCGCGGCTCGCGCGGCGGGAGTGGTCGCCATCTACCAGGAACTGACCATCGTGCCGGCGCTGTCGGCGGTGGCCAACGTGTTCCTCGGCCAGACGCTGTCGAGCGGCGGCCTGCTGTCCGAGGCGGCGATGCGCCGCCGTTTCATCGAACTCTCGACCCGGCTCGGCGTGCGGATCGCGCCGGAGGCAAGGGCTGGCACGCTCTCGGTGGCGGACCGGCAGGTGCTGGAGATCATGCGGGCTGTGCAGTCGGACGCGCGGATCATCCTGTTCGACGAGCCGACCGCGGCCTTGGCCCCAGCCGAACGCCAAGCGCTGTTCGGGTTGATGCGTGACCTGCGTCGCGGCGGCCACACCATGCTGTTCGTGTCCCACAACCTCGACGAGGTGCTCGACATCGCCGACGCCGTCACCGTGTTCCGCAACGGCCGGCTGGTCGCGACCGGACCGGTCGGCGATTGGAGCAAGGGCCGCGTCGTCTCGGCCATGCTGGGCGAGGAGCTGGGCGACATCTACCATCGCCGCAACCGGCATGGGGCAATCCCGTCGGCGCCGTTGCTCCGCATCGAGGCGCTGAGCGTGCCGGGCGCCATCGACGGCATCGGGTTCAGTCTCGCCA
>CAXTVL010000243.1:0-4784 GCA_964247515.1 uncultured Acetobacteraceae bacterium
GTCGCCGGTCGGGCGGCACCGTAACGCGGACCGCGTTCCGGCTCGCGGCGCTCGCGGTGACGCTGCACTTCTTCGTGTCGTCGAGCCTGCTCTACGTCATGGGCATCAATTACGACGCGCCCGGCGGCAACCCGCTGATCAAGTTCCATCCGTCGACCTATTTGGCGGTGCTGGCGGGCGTGTTCGCGATGCGCAGCCGCGCGGCCGGCGGGAGCGGTCTCGCGCAAGCGTTCCGCGACGCGCCGGCCATCGTCGCCTTCGTGGCCGCCATGCTGGCGTGCGGCGTGTTCGCCCTGGTCAGCGTCGGCAGCAGGGGTGCCGCGGTGTTCATCGAGAACTACGTCTCGACCGGCCTGCTGGCCTACGCGCTCGAAGCCAGCAGCCCGCAGGCGCGCCGCACCCTGGGGCGCATGATGCTGGCCTTCACCATGGTGAGCGTGTTCGTGGCGGTGGGCGAGACGCTGGCCCAGACCCATGTCGTGCCGCCCTTCCTGGGAGGCGAGAAGTTCGTCGAGGACGACGGGGATTTTCGTGGCATCGCGGGTTTCGAGCACCCGCTGACCGGCGCCATCGTGGTGATGATGAGCCTGCTCTGCCTGCCCGAGCTCGGCCTGCCGTCGCTCGTCTCGGCGCTCTGCTTCCCGGTGCTGTGCGTGGGGCTGCTGGCGTTCGGCGGACGCACGGCGCTGGGCGTCAGCCTGCTGGCGCTGATGGCGGTGACGGTCTACCTGATCGGGCGCGGGCTGCTCGCCCGGCGGCTCGATCCGAAGTTGCTGGTGGCGACGGTGATCGCGAGCCTGCTGATCCCGTTGGCGGGCTACGTCATACTGAACTACACGCCGGTCGGCGAACGGCTGGTGGCGCATTTCTACGTCGACGACAGCGCCGAGGTGCGCCGGGCGCAGTGGCAGGTGCTGGGCCACCTCTCGGCGCGCGACCTGCTGTTCGGGATGCCGGAGGACAACATCCCGTTCCTGATCGCCACCGTCAACCTCGACCGGCGGCTCGACATGATCGAGAACCCTTGGCTGCTGACCTTCCTCAAGATCGGCGGGCTCGGATGCGTCGTGTTCCTGGCGGGCCTGATCCCGTTCCTGGTCAGGCTGTGGCGAAACTCGCAGCTCTGGGGGCGGACGTTGCTGGTTTGCGGATTCATCGTCATCTCGGCCAGCAATTCGCTGGGCGTCAAGAGCGACGTCCTGTTCCTGCTGGCCGCCTTCATCATCACCGCGGGCGGCTACCGTGCGTTGCGAGCGCCGGCGGCGGCCTTACCACCGGCGCGGCCACGCGCGGTCGCTGGGAACCGTGCCCGGTCGGGGCATCCGGACGATCGTCGCGCATTTCCAGGATCGGTCGTCCCATGAGAAACAGCATGACAACCCTGCCGCTCGAGACGTCGCACAAGCCCGACGTCGCGCTGCCGATCCTGCTGGCGAGCCTGCGCCACGATCGGTCGTCGATGGTGGTGTGGGGGCTGGCGACCCTGCTCGCCGCGGTCTTGCTGGCGTTCGTGACGGCGCCGCTCTACCGCGCCGAATCGACGCTGCTGGTGCTGTTGGGCAGCGAGTACACCTACCGCACGGTCGCCGGCGAGAACATGAACCCCGCCGGCGCGCTCAGTCGCGAGCAGATCCTGCGCACCGAGATCGAGATCCTGCAGGAAGACAATCTGCACCGCGACGTGATCCGCGCGATCGGCGCCGGAACCCTGTATCCCGAGTTGCTGGCGCCACCCGGCGCGCTGGCAAGGCTCAAGACCTCCGTCATCGATGCGATGGGCCGGCTCGGCGAGTCTGTCGGCGCCGGCGTGGCGGCGCCGAAGCGGCCGGTCGACCTGACCGAGGCGGCGCTGCTGCAACTGGACTCGCATCTGGGCTTCCTCGCGGTCAAGGACGGCAACGCCATCGAGCTGACCTTCGCGCACCGCGACCCGGTGTTGGCGGCGAGGGTGCTCAGCCTGCTGGAGGACGAATACCTGCGCCGGCGCCGGGAGCTGTACCTGACCCAGGAAGGCGCCTTGGTGAGCCAGGAGGTCGAGCTCACCCGCCAGAAGCTCGAAGCGGCGGACGCGAGGCTGTCGCAGTTCAAGAAGGAGCGCGGCATCGACGACTATTTGGGGCGGCGCGCCATCCTGCAGCAGCAGCAGGGCGCGGTGGAGACCGACCTGCGGCTGGCGCGCAACCAGATCGACCAGAACGTCGCCCGGATCGCGCAGCTCGACGGCCAGGTGCGCAACTTCCCGGGCGTGTTCAACACGCTGACCAACCCGCTGATGCTGCAAGTGCAGCTCGAACGCAGCAAGACCCAGGCGGAGCTGCAGGCGGCGCGGGCGCAGGCCAGCGTGGACGCCTCGCACCTTGGCGCGATCAGCGCCAGCCTGGCCAAGCTGAACGACGACGAGCAGCAGCTCAACCGGTTCACCCTGGCGCGCGACATCCTGGTCGACGACTACCGGGCCTCCAGCAAGATCCGCAACGAGCGGGCGGTGACGGAGAGCGTCGAGATGAACCGCAAGGACAACGTGCGCGTGCTGCAGGAACCGCGCGCGCCGTTGCTGCCGCAATCGACGCGGATGCTGATCCTGGCGGCGGGGATCGTGCTGGCGTTGCTGGTGGCCGGCGCGGTCGGCCTGTTCAAGCACTTCATGCGGCGCACCTACCTGGTTCCCGAGGCGCTGGAGAGCGACACCGGCGTGCGGGTGCTCATCAGCATCCCGGAATCGCGGGCGCTGTCCCGGTCCAACCTGCTGCTCGGCACACGCTGATGGCCGCGGCACCCAGGCAGGTGCTGATGCTGGCGGGGGGCGGCGTCGCGCACACCTCGGGCGGCGTCGGCACGCAGATCGGCTATTGGGTCGATTGCTGGGCGAGCGACCCGCAGGCGCCGTCGGTGCGGGTGCTGGACACGCGTGGCGCGGGCGGCGCCGCGGGCGGGGCCTGGGCGTTCGCCCGCGCGTGGGCAATCCTGGCCTGGACGTGCCTGCTCCGCCGGACCTCCCTGGTGCACGCGCACATGACCACGCGCGGCAGCGTGGTGCGCAAATGCCTGCTCTGCGGCACCGCCAACCTGTTCGGCACGCCCACCGTGATCCACCAGCACGGGGCCGATTTCCATGACTATTTCCGCCGCCAGCCGCGCCCATTCCAGCATGTGATCCGGGCGGTGCTGAACCGCGCGGGCGCGGTCGTGGTGCTGGGCGAGAGCTGGCGGGACTTCCTGGTGCGCGAGGTCGGCGTCGAGCGCGGCCGGGTCCGCGTCATCGTCAACGGCGTGCCGCGGCCGACGGCACCGCCCGAGCGCCACCGCGCGGCGGACGACGAGCCCAGGATCCTGTTCCTGGGCCGGCTCGGCGAGCGCAAGGGGGTGCCGGAGCTGGTGGCGGCGCTGGGGCGCGACCGGGTGCGGGCAAGGCCGTGGCACGCGGTCCTGGCCGGCGACGGCGACATCGTGCGCTATCGGCGCCAGGTCGCGGAGGCCGGCTTGTCGGAGCGGGTCGACGTGCTGGGATGGCAGGACCGCCACTCCACCGCGACGCTGCTGCGCCAGGCCGACATCCTGGCGCTGCCGTCGCACCACGAGGCGATGCCGGTGGCGATCCTGGAGGCGCTGTCGCACGGCGTCGCGGTGGTCGCGACGCCGGTGGGCGCGATCCCGGAATTCCTGGGTCACGGCCGCGAGGCCTTGCTGGTGCCGCCCGGCGATGTCGACAGCCTGAGCGACGCGTTGCTGACGCTGCTCGAGGAACCCGCGACGCGCTCGGAGCTGGCGGAAGCCGGCCACCGGACGTTCCTGGCCCGATTCGAGATCGGCACGGTCGCCCGCAAGCTGCTGGCGCTGTACCGCGAGGTCGGCCGCTTCGCCGGGCAGCGGGGCGGCGAGCAGGTCGCCGAGCAGCGCCATGAAGCCTCGTAGCGGACGCAGCCGCTCCGCCCGCGCCGATGTGCGCTCGGTGCTCGGGCAGCTCGACATCGTGGCCGACGCGGCGGCCGAGACGCGGTTGCTGCATCGGCTGGCGCATCCTTCCGGCGCCGTCGTGGTGTCGTTCCTCAACCAGCACGCCGTCAACCTCGCCTGGTCGCAGCCGGCGTTCGCGGCGGCGTTGCGCGACGCCGACGTGCTGCTGCGCGACGGGGTCGGCGTCGAGCTGTGCCTGTCGCTGCACGGCAGGCCGAGCGGGCGCAACATGAGCGGCAGCGACTTCATCCCGAAGCTGGCCCGCGCCTATGCCGGACGCAAGGTGGCGCTGTTCGGCACCGCCGAACCCTGGACCGGGCGGGCGGCGGTGGCCCTCGGCCGCATGGGATGCGAGATCGTCTCCGCCATGGACGGCTTCCGGCCGGATGCGCAGTACGCGGCCGAGGTGGCGCGCACCGGTCCGGCGCTGGTGATCCTGGCGATGGGGATGCCGAAGCAGGAGCGTGTGGCCGCCGCCATCGCCGCCGCGGCCGGCGAGGCGCGGGTGGTGGTCAACGGCGGCGCCATCGCCGACCTGCTGGCCGAACGCTTCGCCCGCGCGCCCGGGATGGTGCGGGCGATGCGGCTGGAATGGCTGTACCGCCTCGCCGCGGAGCCACGGCGACTGGCCGGCCGCTATGTCACGGGCGGCGCCGCCTTCGCGTGGCGCGTGCTGGCGCTGCGCTACGGCGGCGGCGACGTCGCGCGTCACGAGGCCGCGTCATGAACAGGGTGCCGTCGTGAACAACGTGCTGGTGATCGGCGCCGACGGTTTCGTGGGCCAGGCCGTCCTGCGCGCGGTGCAGCGCTCGCCGTCGTGGCGTCCGGTC
>CAXTVL010000244.1:0-4783 GCA_964247515.1 uncultured Acetobacteraceae bacterium
CATCGACATGAGTGTGACGGTGCAACCGGTGGCCCCCGCCGAACTGTCCCGCGCCCCTACCGGAGACAGCAGCGCGTTGGTGGCCGAGCGGGTCGCGGCGGCGCGGGCGGCCCAGTTGGCGCGGCCGGGTGAGGTGCCCAACAGCGAGGCCGACGTGGGTGCTTTGGCGTTGCAGGCCGAGGCGCGAGCCCTGGCCGAGCAGGCGGCGGAGAAGCTGCGCCTGTCGCCGCGCGGCTACGCCCGCACGCTGCGGGTGGCGCGCAGCATCGCCGACCTCGCGGGCGTGGAGGCGATCCGGCGGCAGGACGTGGCGGAGGCGCTGGCGTTTCGCCACCGGATGCCGGGGCGGAGCTAGGCCGCCAGTTCGCGGTGGCGCAACAGCGCCGCGGTACTGGGCGGCCGTCCCCGGAAAGCCACGTAGAGCCGCATCGGGTCCTCGGTGTCGCCGGCGCTCAGCACCGCGCGCAGCCGGGCCGCCAGCGCCGGGTCGAACGGGTCTCCGGCCTCGGTGAACGCCTCGAAACCGTCGGCATCCAGCACCTCGGCCCACAAATACGAGTAGTAGCCGGCCGCGTAGCCGCCGCCCGAGAACAGGTGCTGGAAGTGCGCCGGGCGGTGGCGGATGTCGACCTCGCTCGGCATCCCGATGCGCTCCAGGAACTCGCGCTCGAAGGCGTCGAGGTCGAGGCTCTCCGGCGTCGGGTGGGTGTGCAGCGCCAGGTCGATCAACGCGGAGGCGGTGTACTCGACCGTGGCCGCGCCCTGGCCGAAGCCGCGCGCCGCCAGCAGCCGGGCGCTCAGCGCCTCGGGGATCGGCGCGCCGGTCGCGTGGTGGCGCGCGTAGCGGCGCAACGTCTCGGGCAGCGACAGCCAGTGCTCGTAGACCTGCGACGGGAACTCGACGAAGTCGCGCCGCACCGAGGTGCCGGACTGCGCGGGGTAGCGCACCCGGCTCAGCAGGCCGTGCAGCGCGTGGCCGAACTCGTGGAACAGCGTGCGGGCGTCGTCGAAGCTCAGCAGGGTGGGTTCCGCCCCGCTCGCGCCACCGCGCGCGAAGTTGTTGTTGTTGACGATGACGGGCGACACCGGCGCGTCCATGCGCTCCTGGTCGCGGTAGCTGCTCATCCAGGCGCCGGAGCGCTTGTCCGGGCGGGCGTAGTTGTCCGCGAGGAACACGCCGACATGCCCCGTGGCGTCGGCCACCTCGTAGGCGCGCACGTCGGGGTGGTAGAGCGGCAGCTCGGGCAGCGGCGTGAAGGTCAGGCCGAACAGCCGGCCCGCGGTGTCGAACGCGGCTTGCTGGATGTTCTCCAGCTCGAAATACGGCTTGAGCTCCGCCTCGTCGAGCGCGTACTCCGCGCGGCGTACCCGCTCCGCGTGGTAGCGCCAGTCCCACGGCCGCAGCGCGTCGTTGAAGCCGGCGGCGCGGGCGGCGGACAGCAGGCGGTCCCGTTCGGCCGCGAGCTTGCGCTTCGCCGGCTCCCACACCTCCTCCAGCAGCGCGCCGGCCGCCTCGGGGGTCGCGGCCATGCTGTCGGCGAAGCGGAACGCCGCGAAGTCCGGGTAGCCGAGCAAGCGCGCCCGCTCCGCCCGCAGCGCCAGGATCTGCGGGACCAGCGCGCGGTTGTCGTGCGCGCCGGGATGCGTGCCGCGCGCGACCCAGGCGCGGTAGGCGGTCTCGCGCAGGTCGCGGCGGTCGGAGAAGGTCAGGAACGGCTCGATCGACGAGCGCGACAGCGTGACCGCCCAGCCCGCGCCGCCGCGCTCGGCCGCCGCCTGCGCCGCGCCGGCGCGCCCGAAATCCGGCAGCCCGTCGAGGTCGGCCTCGGCCAGCGTGAGCTGCCACTCGCGCTCATCGTGCAGCACGTTCTGGCCGAACCGCGTGTGCAGCACCGCGAGGCGCTGCGAAATCTCGCTCATCCGCGCGCGTTCGCCCTCGCCCAACGCCGCGCCGCTGCGCACGAAACCGAGATGCAGCCGCTCCAGCAGGCGCATCTGGTCAGGGGCCAGGTCCAGCGTGTCGCGCTTCGCGTGCAATGCGTCGATGCGGCGGAACAGCGCGGGATCGAGCGAGACGCGCATGGCGTGCTCGGCCAATTTGGGCGACATCTCGGTGTCGATCGCGAGCAAGGCGTCGCCGCCCTGGCTCGCGACCAGGTTCGAGAACAGGTTGCCCACCTGCTCCAGCAACCGGCCGCTGCGCTGCAACGCCTCGACCGTGTTGGCGAAGTCGGGCGTTGCCGGGTCGGCGCCGATCGCCGTGATCTCGGCCAAGTGCGCCCGCATCGCCTGCGCGAACGCCGGGGCGAAATGCTCCGGCTGGATGCGGTCGAACGGCGGCACGCCGAACGGAGTGGCCCAGGGTGTCAGGAGGGGGTTGCTGTCGGTGTCCATGCAGCCAGCGGGAGCAGAACCGGAGACCACGGTCAAGCGGCGTCGGTATCGGTCACGCGGCCGATTCGTGCCTGACTGCCTCGTCGCGCGCTGTCGGGCTGCCTTGCGACATCCAACGAACGCTGGTGATCTCCACTCCCATTGGGCGGCCCTGCTTGTCGAACTCGACATACACCCCGGGAGCTACCTCCTGCGCGCTATCGTAGGCAGCATCCGACGGGCCGAACGCGACGTGCAACACGTCCGCTTCCGGGTCGTAGCGGGTCTCGATCATGGCAGTCTCGCTCCTCTGTCCCAATGCGCCGTCACGATGAAGATGTTGCCCGCTTCCGGTCGATGCACCACGCGCAGGTAGCGGCCACCGAACTCCGGTATGCGCCGGAACGAGCGCGTCAATCCAGGTTTCGGATCGGGTGTAGCCCACTCCGGGCGTGCCAACACGTTTTCGATGTACGCCGGGAGGATGCCTCGCCTCGCCATGTCGTCCGTCGTGTGCTTGCTCAGTATGATCACGTTACGACAATACACCGTCTGGTGGACTTTCGCCGCTGCCTACGCAAGTACACGCCCCAGCACCGCACGAGGACGCTCCATGCCCGACACCGTCATCGCCTCCCCGCCGGCGGTCGACGTCGTGGGCCGCATCGAGACGCGCGGCATCGACTTCATCCCCGAGGTCGAGCGCCACTCGCGGCCGGTCGAGCTGGCCTGGGTGTTCTTCGGCACCCAGATCACCTACGGCTCGCTGGTGGTGGGGGCGCTGCCGGTGGCGTTCGGGCTCGGCTGGTGGGACGCCTTCACCGCGATCGTGGTCGGCACCGTGCTGGGCTCGCTCGCGGTCGGGGCCATGGCGATGCTGGGGCCGCGCACCGGCACCAACGGCACGGTCAGCAGCGCCGCCTTCTTCGGCATCCGCGGCCGCTACGTCGGCTCGTTCGTCACCCAGGCGATCGACCTCGGCTATTTCGCGCTGCAACTCTGGGTCAGCGTGCCGCCGGTGCTGCAGGCCGGGCACATGCTGTTCGGCTGGCCCACCACCGGGCCGATCCTGACCGTGGGCATCATCCTGATGGCGGTGGTGACGCTGGCCTGCGGCATCCTCGGCCACGCCACCATCGTCGCTTACGAGAAGTTCACCGCCGTCGCCAGCATGGCCTGCATCGCGCTGCTGGTGTACTTCACGCTCGCGCACTGGAACCCGCCGCACGACGCGCCGAAGCTGCAACTGGGCACCTTCTGGGCGACCTGGGCGCTGGCGGCGACGACGCAGCTCTCGAACGCCCTCAGCTTCGCCCCTTTCGCCGGCGACTACGCGCGCTACTCGCCCACCGCCAGCCCGCCGCGCGCCATGGCCGGCTGGTCGCTGCTCGGCATGGTCGCGGGCGGCGTCCTCGCCTTGAGTTGCGGCGCGGTGATCGCGCTGGGCGTGCAGGACGCCTACGCCGTCACCGGCTCGATGATGCAGAACGTGCCGTGGCTGTTGCTGGTGCCGGTGGCGCTGCTGGGCCTCGCGGGCAACGTCAGCAACGGCGCCATGATCGTCTACAACGGGATGCTCGACCTGCACGCGATCCTGTGGCGGATGCGCCGGGCGCAGGTGGGCCTGGTGTTCGGCGCGGTCGGCATCGCGGTCGGCTACGTGGGGCTGGTGGTCTACAGCCTGGCCGATCTGATCGTAGCACTTTGCTCGATCGTGACCGTGCTGGTGACGCCGTGGATCATGATCAACGTCATCGGCTGGTTCCAGCACCGCGGCCGGTTCAGCCCGCGCGACCTGCAGGCGTTCGCCGGCCACGCCGATCGCGGCATCTACTGGTATACGGGCGGGGTCAACGGCGGCGCGGTGCTGGCCTGGGCGGTGGGCGTCGTGGTCGGGCTGCTGTTCTGCACCACCAGCGTGTTCACCGGCCCGCTGGTCGCGTGGGCGCACGGCGTCGACCTCAGCTTCATCGGCTCGGCCGTGGTCGCCTCGGCGGTCTACCTGGCGATTGGCCAGGTCAGCGCCGCGTCGGATGCAACGCACGAAGGGAACATCTGATGCGAATCCCGGTCCTGGTGGGCTTGGCCTTGGTCGGCAGCCTCTCGGGGGCGAGTGCCGCGACCCCGCCGATCACGGTGCTGACCGGCAAGGGCGCGCAAATCTACGGGTGCGCCAAGGCGGGCGCCGGCTACGCCTGGCGGCTCAAGGCGCCGGACGCGGTGCTGACCGATGCCGCCGGCCACCGGGTCGGGCGTCACTTCGCGGGTCCGAGCTGGCAGGCCGAGGACGGCAGCACCGTGGTCGGCGACCCGCTGGCCAGCGGCGCCTCGCCGCAGCCGGGCGCGGTGCCCTGGCTGGTGCTGCGCGCCAAGGCGCGCCCGGCGTCCGGACTATTTGCCGGCGTGTCGT
>CAXTVL010000245.1:0-4770 GCA_964247515.1 uncultured Acetobacteraceae bacterium
CGCAGGCGGTGGTCGAGGCCGCGTCGCGCGGTGCTGACTGGACCATGGCGGCGATCACCGGGGCGGCCGGCCTGCACGCCACCATGGCGGCGATCGCCGGCGGCGGCACCGTGGCGCTCGCCAACAAGGAAACATTGGTCTGCGCCGGCGCCCTGGTGCTGGCCGCGGTCGCGGCGCACGGCGCCACGCTGTTGCCGGTCGACAGCGAGCACAACGCGGTGTTTCAGGCGATGGCGGATGGCAACCGCGCCGCGATCGAGCGCATCACGCTCACCGCCTCGGGCGGGCCGTTCCGCACCGCGAGCTTCGAGGAGATGCGCCGCGCCACGCCGGAGACGGCGCTGCGCCACCCGGTCTGGTCGATGGGCGCCAAGATCAGCATCGACAGCGCCACCATGATGAACAAGGGTCTCGAGGTGATCGAGGCGGCCTACCTGTTCGCGCTGCCGAGCGAGCGGATCGACGTGCTGATCCACCCGCAATCGACCGTGCATGGCATGGCGCACTACACCGACGGCAGCGTGCTGGCGCATCTCGGCAGTCCCGACATGCGGGTGCCGATCGCGCACGCCCTGGCCTGGCCCGGCCGAATGGCGACGCCAGCCCCGAGGCTCGATCTGGCCGCGTTGGGACGGCTCGAGTTCTCGGCCCCCGATCTGGCGCGGTTCCCGTCGCTGCGGCTGGCGCGCGAGGCGCTGGTCGCCGGCGGCTGGGCGCCGTGCGCGCTGAACGCCGCCAACGAGGTCGCGGTGGCGGCGTTCCTCGACCGCCGGATCGGCTTCCTCGACATCGCCGAGGTGGTGGCCGACGTGCTGGCCTCGACTCCGGCGCTGCCCGCCACCACTCTGGATGAGATCCTGGCGGTCGATGCCGAGGCCCGCGAAGCCGCCGAGAGGCTGTGCGCCGAGCGCAACCGTTCCGCCGCCTGAACCTCCTGCCTCAAAAGGACCGCCCCGGTGTTCCACTTCCTCCCCGCGCCGCTCAGCTCCATCGTGCCGTTCGCGATCGTGCTGGGTGTCTTGGTGTTCGTCCACGAGATGGGCCACTACCTCGCGGCGCGCTGGTGCGGCGTCCATGTCGAGGCGTTCTCGGTGGGCTTCGGCCGCCCGATCTGGAGCCGCGTCGACCGTCGCGGGACGGTGTGGCGGCTGTCCATCCTGCCGCTGGGCGGCTACGTCAAGCTGCACGGGCAGGAACGCCCGGAGGACGCGACGCCGGAGCAGCGGCAGGCCTGGATGGCCGGGCGCACCTTCCACGAGAAGAGCGGGGGGCGGCGCGCGTTCGTGATCGCGGCCGGCCCGCTGGCCAACTTCCTGCTGGCGGCCTTGCTCTACGCCGGTCTGCTGGGCGCGCTCGGCCGGCCGTCGACGCTGCCGGTGGTGAGCACCGTCACGGCGGGAAGTGCGGCCGCCGCGGCCGGGTTGCAGCCGGGCGACCGCATCGAGCGGATCGACGGCCAGAAGGTCACGACGTTCGAGGACATCTTCAGCATCGTCTCGGTGCGGGCCCACCGGGAGGTGCGCCTGCTGGTGCAGCGCGACGGGTCCGAGCTGACGATCCCGGCGACGGTCGGCGTGCGCGATGTCGGCGGCGAGCAGATGGGGGCACTCGGCATCACCTCGACCGCCCTGGCGTTCACACCTGTCTCCCTGCCGAAGGCGTTGGTCGGCGGCTTCGCGCAGGTCTGGGACGTGAGCCGGCAATGGGCGGTGGGGTTGTGGCAGCTGATCACCGGCCATCGCGGCACGCAGGATCTGGGCGGGCCGCTGCGCATCATGCAGCTCTCGGGGCAAGTGGCGGCGGTGGGGTTTGCCGCCTTGGTCAGTTTCATCGCGGTGCTCTCGGTCAATCTGGGCCTGATCAACCTGGTGCCGATCCCGATCCTCGACGGGGGCCACCTGGCGTTCTACGCATTGGAGGCTTTGCGCGGCCGGCCGCTGCCGCAGCGGGCGCAGGAATACGGCTTCCGCGCCGGCCTGGCGCTGATCGCGGCACTGTTCGTGTTCGTGACTTGGAAGGACCTCGGCCATCTCGGCGTGGTGCGCTGGGTGGCCGGCCTGATTGGCTGATCGGCGTCACGGGTAGCGCGCGGACCCCGCGGCGGCTATAGCTTCGGCCCGCAACGACTGGATTCGGCGCTCTCTCGCCGGTTCCCGGAAGGGCCTTGGCTGTCTCGATCCGCGGGGCGGCGCTGCCGTGGGGGTGACGTCTTTGGTTCGAAACCGCGCCGCGTGGTTGCTGTGTTCGACCGCTTTCCTGTCGGCTTTCGTCCCGTCCATCGACTCCGCGCAAGCCGCTGCCGTGCGCAGGGCGCGGGCCGCGCCGCCGGCGGTGGTGCGCGCTTCGCCCAACGGCGTCATCACCGCGATCGACGTCCAGGGCGCGCAACGCATCGAGCGGGGCACCATCCTGTCCTACCTGCTGGTGCGGCCCGGCGACCCGTTCGACCCTGACCGGCTCGACCGCAGTCTCAAGACCCTGTACGCGACCGGGTTGTTCAGCGACGTGAAGCTGAGCCGCGTCGGCTCGACGCTGATGGTGTCCGTGACCGAGAACCCGGTGGTCAACCAGATCGCCTTCGAGGGCAATCGCAAGCTCACGGACGCCCAGTTGCGGCCCGAGGTGCAGTTGCGCCCACGCGCCGTGTTCACGCCGGCGCTGGCGCAGGCCGACCGGCAGCGCATCCTCGATTTGTATGCCCGCCGTGGCCGCTTCGCCACGACGGTCGAGCCCAAGATCATCAAGCGCGACCAGAACCGCGTCGACGTGGTGTTCGAGATCGTCGAGGGCGCCGAGACGCTGACCAGCCGCATCGCCTTCGTGGGCAACCACGCGTTCAGCGAGGACCGGTTGCGCACGGTGATCGACAGCCGGCAGGCGGTGTGGTGGCGCTTCCTGTCCACCACCGACAATTACGACCCCGACCGCGTCAATTTCGACCGCGAGTTGCTGCGCCGTTTCTACCTCAAGGCCGGCTACGCCGATTTCGAGGTCACTGGCGCCAACGCCGAACTGGCCCCGGACAAGACCGCGTTCTTCCTGACCTTCACGCTGAGCGAGGGCGAGCGCTACAACATCGGCAAGGTCACGGTGAACTCGACGCTGCCGCGACTTCCCGGCACCGCGTTGCAGCCGGTCGTCGACATCCAGCCCGGCGACACCTACGACGGCGACGCCGTGGAGCGAAACGTCCAGACGCTCACCGATGCGGTGACGTCGCGTGGCTACTCGTTCGTCGACGTGAAGCCGCGCATCTCGCGCAACCGTGCCAAGCACACCGTCGACCTGGTGTTCGACGTCTCCGAGGGGCCGCGGGTGTTCGTCGAGCGCATCGACATCACCGGCAACACCCGCACCAAGGACAAGGTGATCCGGCGCGAGTTCCGCCTGGCCGAAGGCGACCCGTTCAACCCGGCGCTGGTCCGCCGCTCGCGCCAGCGGTTGCAGGACCTCGGCTATTTCAACAGCGCCGCGATCACCCAGAGCCCCGGCTCCGCCCCCGACAAGGTGATCCTCAACACCGCCATCGACGAGAAGGCGACCGGCGAGCTGACCTTGGGCGGCGGCTACTCGTCTGACGCGGGCGCCCTGGTCAACATAGGCCTGCGCGAGAAGAACCTGATCGGCACCGGGATCGACGCCGGCATCAACGGCGTGCTGGCGCAGAAGCGCAGCGAGATCGACCTGTCGGTCACGGACCCCTACCTGTTCGACCGCAACCTGGTCGGCGGCTTCGACATCTTCCGCGTGCAGAACAACAACCAGTCGGTCGCGCAATACAGCGAGCGGCGGACCGGCGGATCGCTGCGCCTCGGCTACGAGTTCAGCGACCATCTGCGCCAGGCGCTGACCTACTCCATCGTCAACCGCAACATCTACAATGTCGCGCCCACGGCGAGCCTGTACATCCTGGACCAGACCGGGGCGTCGCTGCTGTCGCAGTTCGGCCAGACCTTGACGCTGGACTACCGCGACAGCGCGGTCGATCCGCGCAGCGGCTTCGTGTTGCGCGGCGGCACCGACTTCGCCGGGCTCGGTGGCAATGCCCACTACATCCGCACCAAGCTCGACGGTACCTACCTGATCCCGTTGGAATCGGTGATCGGCGACCCGGACTGGGGTGTCGCGTTGTCGGCCGGCGCCGGCTACCTGTTCAACCTGGGCGAGCGCGAGAAGATCATCGACCGGTTCTTCCTGGGCGGCGACAATTTGCGCGGCTTCCAGTCGGGCGGCGCGGGGCCGCACGCGATCAACGGCGGCGACAGTATCGGCGGCCGCTTCATCTGGACCCAATCGACCGAGTTGCGCTTCCCGCTGCCGATCTCGCCCGACCTCGGCCTGTCCGGCCGCACCTTCATCGACGTCGGCGCCCTGACCAAGGTGACGGCGCTGGCCAATGCCGGCCCGATCACCAACTTCAACGGCCCCCGAGTCGGCGCCGGCGTCGGCGTTTCGTGGAAGACGCCGTTCGGCTTGATCAACATCGACATCGCCGATCCCGTGGTGAAGAAGCGTTACGACCAGACTCAGATCTTCCGGTTCGGCTTTGGTACGAGGTTCTAAGCACATGCCCACCCATACCTTCCCACGCCTGACCCTGGTCGCGGCCCTGGTGGCGAGCTCCCTGGTGTCGCCGGGCAATCCGGTCGCGGCGCAGGGTTTCTTCGTGCCGGGCCAGCCCAAGGCCGCAGCCCCGAAAGGCGGCGCGGCGCGCAAGCCGGCGCCCCGACCGCCGGCGCCGGCGCCCGACCTGACGCCGCAGCCGCAGGC
>CAXTVL010000246.1:0-4766 GCA_964247515.1 uncultured Acetobacteraceae bacterium
GGCATCGGCCTCGCGCAGCGTCGGCAGCCGCGCCGCCGTCTCGGTCGCTTGCGCCGCCTGCCCGGCGCTGCGTTCGGCCGCGGCGGCGCGCGCGGCCTGTAGCTCAGCCGCGTGCCGCCGCGTGGCGTCCAGAGTGCCGCGGGCGATGGCGGATTGCACCGCCAGCAACTCGGCCTCGGCCGCCCGCGCCGCGTCCGCGAGGCCGCGATGGCGGGCCGCCTGCCTGGCCTGGCGTTGCAGCCCTTCGAGCTGGGTCGCAAGCTGTGCCCGCAAATCCTCGGCGCGGGCGAGGTTGGCCTCGGTCGCGCGCAGCTTCAACTCGGCCTCGTGGCGGCGCGCCTGCAGCCCGGTGATGCCGGCCGCCTCTTCCAGGATGCTCCGCCGCTCGGCGGGCGCTGCGGCGATCACCGCGTGGACCCGCCCCTGGCTCACCATCGCCGAGGAGCGCGCGCCGGTGGCGAGGTCGGCGAACAGCGTCTGCACGTCGCGCGCCCGCGCCTCGCGGCCGTTGATGCGGAACACGCTGCCGCTACCGCGCTCGATGCGCCGGGCCACCTCCAGCTCCGGCGCGTCCTGCAACGGCGGCGGGGCGAGGCCCGCGGTGCCGTCCAGGCTCAGCGTCACCTCGGCGATGTTGCGCGACGCGCGCTGCGCGCTGCCGCCGAAGATCACGTCATCCATCTCGGCCCCGCGCAGCGTGCGCGCCGAGGTCTCGCCCATCGCCCAGCGCAGCGCCTCGACCACGTTCGATTTGCCGCAGCCGTTGGGTCCGACGATGCCGGTCAAGCCGGGCAGGATGTCGACCGACACCGGCTCGGCGAAGCTCTTGAAGCCTGCGATGCGCAACCGGCTGAGCTGTGCGGGCACGACCCCTCCCGTTCGGGACGCTGCGTCTAGGCCGGGGGACCGGCCTGCGCCACCACCTTGGAGAAAGCGGCATACGTCATCTCGCCCGATTCGAGTCGGTTGTGCGCGTTGGCGCCGTTGAAGACGAAGCTCGGGGTCGAGTCGATGCCGTAGGTCTTGGTGTCGGCGTCCTGTTGCGCCAGGATCGCGTCGCGCAGGCCAGTGTCGTCGACCGCCGCGTCGAACGCCGCCCGCGACAGCCCGGCCAGCGCCGCCATCTTGGCCAGTTCCGCCCGGCTGTCGACGCCCTGCGCGAACGCCCAGCGGTCCTGCGAGGCCAGGAGCGCCAGGGTGAACGGCTCGTAGCGGTCTGGCGGCAAAGCGTGCGCCACCTGTGCCGCCATCACCGCCACCTGGTCGAGCGGATAGTCGCGGAACACGTAGCGCAGCTTGCCGGTGTCGATCAGTTGCGCCTGTATCTGCGGCAGCGTGTCACGGGCGAAGCGGGCGCAGTGCGGGCAGGTCAGCGAGAAGAACTCCATGACGTTGACCGGCGCCGTCGCGGCGCCGACCGCGCGTTCGGCCAACCTCGGATCGGCGGGCACGAGATCGGCGGCCCGGGCCGGAGCCCTTGGCGTCGCTGCCAGGCCAGGGACGAGCGCCAGCAGGGAACGTCGGGTGAGCGGCATGGCGCATCCTCGCGTGTGGGCTGAACTCGCGGAGAGGGCACGCAACCGGGCGGCATGGTCAAGTCTCGCGTGGCGCCCCCAGCACGACTCGGCCGAGTTTCTCCAAGGCGTCGCGCAACGGGCCTTGCGGCAGGCCGGCGACCGCCGCTTCGGCCGCGCGCAACGCCGGCGGCGGCGGCGAGGGCCGGGCAGGCGGCGGTGGCTGCGGGTCCTGGACCAGGCGGAGGCGGAGGACCGCGATCCGGCCGAGATAGGTGTTGATGCGCTCGATCAGCAGGCTGGACTGGTGCTGCAGCTCCATTGCCTTGGGGCCGGAGCAGGCGATCGACAGCGTCCCGCCGGACAACCGGCGCGGCATCGCCTCGCTCGCCAGCGCTGGCCCCGCGATCGCCTCCCAATCGGCCAGCACCTGAGCCGCCGCCGGGTTGCGCTTGCGGAACGCCGGGCGCACCAGGGCCGGCACCAACGCCGAGACCGCGCGCGGGCCGTAGACATGCCGCCCAGCCGAGACTCCACCCTTGTCGTTGTCCGGCGCTGCCGCCATACCCGCTCCGTGCTCCCCGACTTTGCAATACCCGAAGCCGACCCGCTGCTCGCCTGGTACGACCGTCACCGCCGCATCCTGCCATGGCGCGCCCGGCCGAGCGAGGTGGCCGACCCGTACCGCGTCTGGCTCAGCGAGATCATGCTGCAGCAGACCACGGTGGCTGCGGTGATACCTTATTATGAGAGCTTCCTGGCCCGCTTCCCCGACGTGCTGGCGCTGGCGGCGGCGCCGTCCGACGCGGTGATGCAGGCCTGGGCAGGGCTCGGCTACTACGCCCGCGCGCGCAACCTGCACGCCTGCGCGCAGGCGTGCAGGTTGCGCGCGCGGGCGTAGTAGCCGAGCCCTGCCCAGGCCTGCATCACCGCGTCGGACGGCGCCGCCGCCAGCGCCAGCACGTCGGGGAAGCGGGCCAGGAAGCTCTCATAATAAGGTATCACCGCAGCCACCGTGGTCTGCTGCAGCATGATCTCGCTGAGCCAGACGCGGTACGGGTCGGCCACCTCGCTCGGCCGGGCGCGCCATGGCAGGATGCGGCGGTGACGGTCGTACCAGGCGAGCAGCGGGTCGGCTTCGGGTATTGCAAAGTCGGGGAGCACGGAGCGGGTATGGCGGCAGCGCCGGACAACGACAAGGGTGGAGTCTCGGCTGGGCGGCATGTCTACGGCCCGCGCGCGGTCTCGGCGTTGGTGCCGGCCCTGGTGCGCCCGGCGTTCCGCAAGCGCAACCCGGCGGCGGCTCAGGTGCTGGCCGATTGGGAGGCGATCGCGGGGCCAGCGCTGGCGAGCGAGGCGATGCCGCGCCGGTTGTCCGGCGGGACGCTGTCGATCGCCTGCTCCGGCCCCAAGGCAATGGAGCTGCAGCACCAGTCCAGCCTGCTGATCGAGCGCATCAACACCTATCTCGGCCGGATCGCGGTCCTCCGCCTCCGCCTGGTCCAGGACCCGCAGCCACCGCCGCCTGCCCGGCCCTCGCCGCCGCCGCCGGCGTTGCGCGCGGCCGAAGCGGCGGTCGCCGGCCTGCCGCAAGGCCCGTTGCGCGACGCCTTGGAGAAACTCGGCCGAGTCGTGCTGGGGGCGCCACGCGAGACTTGACCATGCCGCCCGGTTGCGTGCCCTCTCCGCGAGTTCAGCCCACACGCGAGGATGCGCCATGCCGCTCACCCGACGTTCCCTGCTGGCGCTCGTCCCTGGCCTGGCAGCGACGCCAAGGGCTCCGGCCCGGGCCGCCGATCTCGTGCCCGCCGATCCGAGGTTGGCCGAACGCGCGGTCGGCGCCGCGACGGCGCCGGTCAACGTCATGGAGTTCTTCTCGCTGACCTGCCCGCACTGCGCCCGCTTCGCCCGTGACACGCTGCCGCAGATACAGGCGCAACTGATCGACACCGGCAAGCTGCGCTACGTGTTCCGCGACTATCCGCTCGACCAGGTGGCGGTGATGGCGGCACAGGTGGCGCACGCTTTGCCGCCAGACCGCTACGAGCCGTTCACCCTGGCGCTCCTGGCCTCGCAGGACCGCTGGGCGTTCGCGCAGGGCGTCGACAGCCGGGCGGAACTGGCCAAGATGGCGGCGCTGGCCGGGCTGTCGCGGGCGGCGTTCGACGCGGCGGTCGACGACACTGGCCTGCGCGACGCGATCCTGGCGCAACAGGACGCCGACACCAAGACCTACGGCATCGACTCGACCCCGAGCTTCGTCTTCAACGGCGCCAACGCGCACAACCGACTCGAATCGGGCGAGATGACGTATGCCGCTTTCTCCAAGGTGGTGGCGCAGGCCGGTCCCCCGGCCTAGACGCAGCGTCCCGAACGGGAGGGGTCGTGCCCGCACAGCTCAGCCGGTTGCGCATCGCAGGCTTCAAGAGCTTCGCCGAGCCGGTGTCGGTCGACATCCTGCCCGGCTTGACCGGCATCGTCGGACCCAACGGCTGCGGCAAATCGAACGTGGTCGAGGCGCTGCGCTGGGCGATGGGCGAGACCTCGGCGCGCACGCTGCGCGGGGCCGAGATGGATGACGTGATCTTCGGCGGCAGCGCGCAGCGCGCGTCGCGCAACATCGCCGAGGTGACGCTGAGCCTGGACGGCACCGCGGGCCTCGCCCCGCCGCCGTTGCAGGACGCGCCGGAGCTGGAGGTGGCCCGGCGCATCGAGCGCGGTAGCGGCAGCGTGTTCCGCATCAACGGCCGCGAGGCGCGGGCGCGCGACGTGCAGACGCTGTTCGCCGACCTCGCCACCGGCGCGCGCTCCTCGGCGATGGTGAGCCAGGGGCGGGTCCACGCGGTGATCGCCGCAGCGCCCGCCGAGCGGCGGAGCATCCTGGAAGAGGCGGCCGGCATCACCGGGCTGCAGGCGCGCCGCCACGAGGCCGAGTTGAAGCTGCGCGCGACCGAGGCCAACCTCGCCCGCGCCGAGGATTTGCGGGCACAGCTTGCGACCCAGCTCGAAGGGCTGCAACGCCAGGCCAGGCAGGCGGCCCGCCATCGCGGCCTCGCGGACGCGGCGCGGGCGGCCGAGGCCGAGTTGCTGGCGGTGCAATCCGCCATCGCCCGCGGCACTCTGGACGCCACGCGGCGGCACGCGGCTGAGCTACAGGCCGCGCGCGCCGCCGCGGCCGAACGCAGCGCCGGGCAGGCGGCGCAAGCGACCGAGACGGCGGCGCGGCTGCCGACGCTGCGCGAGGCCGATGCC
>CAXTVL010000247.1:0-4765 GCA_964247515.1 uncultured Acetobacteraceae bacterium
GCCCTCCCACCCGACGATCTTCGCGCGCTTCACGTCGAGCCTGGTCGGGCACGGCGCGCCGATCATCCGGCCGCGCGTCTCGGCGATGCTCGACTACGAAGGGGAGTTCGTGGCGGTCATCGGGCGCGGCGGGCGCGACATCCCCAAGGACCAGGCGCTCGGTCACGTCGTGGGCTACACGCTGTTCAACGACGCCTCGATCCGCGACTACCAGTTGCGGACGCCGCAATGGACGGTCGGCAAGAATTTCGACGGCACCGGGGCGTTCGGGCCGTGGCTCGTGACCGCGGACGCGCTGCCGCCGGGCTGCGCGGGCCTGCGGCTCCGCACGATCCTCAACGGGCAGGTGATGCAGGACGCCTCCACCAGCGACCTGATCTTCGACGTGGCGACCCTGGTCTCCCAGCTCAGCGAGGCGTTCACCCTGTCGCCCGGCGACCTGATCGTCACCGGCACGCCCGCCGGGGTGGGCGGCGCGCGCAAGCCGCCGCTGTGGATGAAGGCCGGCGACGTCTGCGAGGTCGAGGTGGACGGGCTGGGGACGCTGCGGAACCCCATCGCCGACCAGCAGGCCTGACCCAGCGAAGAAAGGATCAAACGATGCCCGATGTGTTCAGGCTGGCCTATGTTGACCTCGCGACGCCCGCGCTGGAGGAGGCCACCGCCTACTACCGGGACGTGATCGGCGCGACCGTCGTCGAGAAGGGCGGGAGCGACGCCTACCTGAGCCTCGGGCTGGACCAGCACAACATCGCGCTGCACGCAGCACCACGGCCCAGCCTGCGCGGCATCGGCTTGCAGGTCGGCAGCGGCGTCCGCCTGGACGACCTGGCGACCCGGCTGCGCGGATCGGGACTTGCGGTGGACGCGAAGACCGACAGCCGGCCCGGCGTGACGTCCCTGCTGGAGGTGCAGGTGGGCGGCCACTGCTTCCAGCTCTTCCAGGCGATGGACATGCCCGCGCCGGGCTTCGGCCATAGGGGCGTCGTGCCGAACCGCCTCGGCCACATCGCGGTGATCACGCCGGAGGCCGGCAAGCTGCTGCAGTTCCTGACGGGCGAGCTTGGCTTCTGGAAGACGGACTGGTTCGAGGAGCAGGTCACGTTCGTCACCTGCAACCGCGACCACCACGTGCTCAACGTCATCGAGGCCCCGGTCGTGGCCGTGCACCACATCGCGTTCGAGCTGCGGGGGCGCGACCACCAGATCGAGGCGGTCGATCAGCTCACCCAGAACGGGCTGCCGGTGGTCTGGGGGCCGTCACGGCACACCGCCGGGCACAACCTGGCCAGCTACCACTACGGGGCCGACAGGATGCTGGTCGAGTTCTACACGGACATGGACGTGTTCCTGCCGGACCTCGACAGCTTCGAGCCGCGGCCCTGGCACGGCGACCTGCCGCAACGGCCGAAGCACTGGCCGATCACCGCGGTGACGCGCTGGGAGACGGGCTTCTCCTTCAACATGGCGACGGTGGCCTGGGGCATGTCGTAGCCCGGACACTCAGCCGGCATGGGCGTCCTGCCCCGCCGCCAGGTCCAAAGGCTCCGGCCCGGGCAGCGGGGGCGCGAGCGGGCCGGGGACGGTCGCGGCGTCCAGGATGATCCGCGCGGTCTTCTGCAGGTGCTCGGTCAGCAAGGCGACGGCCGCGTCGGCGTCACGCTCCAAGGCCGCTTGGGCAATGGCGGCGTGCTCCTTGCCGAGGTCGCGCTCCGTCCGCGCGAGCGGCCTCGACAGCCAGCGGTAACGTTCCTGCTGCGTGGACAGCATCTGCCGCAGGTGCAGCAGCCAGCGGCTGGCGCACGCGCCGACGAGCGCCTCGTGGAAGGTCGTGTGGGCGGCCCCGAACGCCTCGCTGTAGCGTTTGGCGTCGCCCTCCGCCTGCACCGGCGTCCGCGACAGCCGGTGCAGCGCGGCGATCACGGCCGTCTCCCACTCCACGTCGCCGCGGGCGATGGCGTCGCGGAGGCACAGCTCCTCGATCCGGCAGCGGGTGTCCGTGAGGTCGCGGAGTTCGTCCAGGTCCAGCGGCATGACGCGGAAGCCGCGCTGCGGCTCGGTCAGCACGAAGCCCTCGGACGCCAGCCGTGACAGCGCCTCGCGCACCGCGCTCGACCCGGCGGACAGGCGCTGGCAGAGTTCGTCGATCTTCAGCTTCTGGCCGGGTGCGAGCCGGCAGGTCAGCAGGTCGGCGCGGAGCTGGCTGTAGGCGGTCTGGGTGATCGAAGAGCCGGTCATAGTCGCCCTGCTTGTAGCAGAACAACACATAGGAATTGCAACACGGGAGCGCACGTTGCCCAGAATGTGCATTTTCCTTTGATGGATGCAGTTTCGCGGCCACCATTGCGAACAACAATCCTGGCCCGAACAGCGAGCCGGGCCGCGAGGGAGCCGTCCAAGGAGCAATGGCGTGGCCGTGACGCGCAACTTCGCCGCCACGAAGCCGGCAATGGTGACGATGCCGATCCACTGCAGTTGGTTGATGCTGCGCCCGCCGATGCCCGTAACGCGGCGCCCTGGCAAGACGGACAGACCTGGTTGCGCGATGGTTGCCCGGGTGTGCGACAACCAAAGGCGCCGCCTTCGCCGCGGCGCAGCGCATGACGGCGGCGTGGAGTCGTCGGCGATGTTCTGGCACAGCGATTGCAGGGCCCAGCGATTGCAGAGCGGTTGCAACATGCGTTCGACCAGAACGCAGGAGAGAGCGGATGTCGCGATACCGATCCATGGCCCTCGCCCTCGCGGCCCTGATCGCCGGGGCCTGTGCCTCGGGCGCGACGGCCCGGGCCGACGACCTCTCCTACTTCGAAGGCCAGGTCGCCCCCTACCTGAAGAAGCCCACCTTCGCGGCGCCCGGCCCCGCCTTCGACGCCCGGGACTGCATGAAGGGCAAGTCGATCCTGTCGATCCCGGTGTCGAGCGCCAACCCTTTCACGGCCAACATCGAAAAGGCGATGGCGGCGGTCGCCAAGAAGGTCGGCTTCAAGTTCACCACCTGGGAGAACCAGGGCCAGTCCTCGCAATGGGTGCAGGGCATGGACACGGCCGTGAACCAGAAGGTGGACCTCATCGACCTCCTGGCCGGCACCGACCCGCGCGTCCTGGTGCCCCAGGTGCAGGCGGCGCGGGCCGCCAAGATCCCGGTCGTGGCGTCGCATTACAACGGCGTCGAGCAGAGCGCCGAGGTGATGAAATACGCCGACGGCGAAGTGCCGATCGACTACCGCAAGGCCGGCGCCTTGCTGGCCGACTGGGCGGTGGTGCAGACCAAGGGGCACCTCAACGCGCTCGAGCTGATCGCGACGGGTCCCTTGTCAACCGACTCCATGATGGCCGGCATCGACGCCGAACTGAGGCGCTGCGCCGATTGCAAGGCCAAGGTGATGAACTTCGCGGTGCCGGACTGGGGGACCCGCATCACGCCCGGCGTCCAGGCGGCCCTGCTGGCCGATCCGGCGGTCAACTACATCATCGTCATCTACGACAGCATGGTCCAGTTCGTCGTGCCGGCCGTGAGCATCACGGGGTCCGCCGGGCGCGTGAAGATCGACGCCTTCAACGGCACGCCCTTCGTGCTCGGGCTGGTGCAGACTGGCCAGGTCGAGATGGACATCGGCGAGAACCTCGACTGGATCGGCCATGCGCTGATCGATGCCGAGATGCGCCGCGTCTGCGGATTGCCAGGCGTCGCCGATCCCAAGATCCCGTTCTACATCTTCACCAAGGACAATGCGAAGGACGCCGGCACGCCGCCGCAGTTGAGCCAGGGCTACGGCGACGCCTATGTCCAGGGCTACGCCGACTTGTGGAAGCTGCATTGACGGCGGGCGCCGCCGCGCCAACCAAGGGCAGCGTGCCCGGGCCATTCCCCCACCCCCTGCCTTGGGCGTTGCGGCTGTCGAACCTGTCCAAGACCTTCGGCGGCCAGAAGGCGCTCGATGGCGCCGAGCTCGCCGTGAAGCAGGGCGAGGTGCATGGCCTGCTCGGCCAGAACGGCTCGGGCAAATCGACGCTGATCAAGGTCCTGGCGGGGTTCCATGCCCCTGATCCCGGCAGCCGCCTCGCGGTCTGCGGGGCCGAGGTGCCGCTGCCGCTGGCGCCGGGCGCCTTCCGGCGCCACCGCATGAGCTTCGTCCACCAGCACCTCGGCCTCGTGCCGAGCCTCACCGTGCTGGAGAACCTCTTGGTCGGCCGCATCGCCCAACGCCACGATTGGGCCATCGACTGGCGGGGCGAGCGGCGCCGCGCACTCGGGCGCTTCGCCGAGTTCGGCATCGCCCTCGACCCCGGCCGGCGCGTCGCCGACCTGGCGCCTGTCGAGCGTGCCCTGCTGGCGATCCTGCGGGCGGCGGGCGAGATCGGAGGGGACGCAGACCCAGAGGCGGCCGGCAACGGCCTCCTGGTGCTCGACGAGCCAACGCCCTTCCTGCCGAAAGCCGACGTGGATCAACTGTTCCGCCTCGTGCGCCGCGTGGTCGCCCGGGGCGCCAGCGTGATCTTCGTGTCGCACGACGTGGACGAGGTGATGGAGATCACGGACCGCGCCACCGTGTTGCGCGACGGCCGCGTCGCGGCTGCGCTGGACACCGCCTCGGCCACCAAATCCGATTTCATCGAGGCCATCGTGGGCCGCCGTCTCGCAGCCGCCGCGGCGCCGCCTGCCCCGCCGCCTGCGGAGGCGCACCGCCATCTGCGAGTCCGCGGCCTCGACGGCGGCACGGTCCGGGGCTTCGCCCTCGACGCCGGCGCCGGCGAGGTCGTCGGG
>CAXTVL010000248.1:0-1731 GCA_964247515.1 uncultured Acetobacteraceae bacterium
GACCTGTCCGGGATCGGCGGCGAGGCCGGGTGCCGCCGAGACCGGCGCCGGACGTTCCAGCGCCGCGAACAACGAGGCGGTCCGCGCCGCCGCCAGCCCGGCGAGCACCGGCGCCTCCGGCCATAGCCGCAGCAGCAGCGACAGCTCCAGCGCGTGCCGCAGCGCCACCGCGTCGTGGCCGCTGGCGGGCGAGACCGCGATGGCGCCGGACGGCGCCACCGTGAAGGCGACGTCCAGCCCCGCCTCGGTGCGGATCGCGACGCCCGAGGCGAGCTCGCGGAAATCGGCGCGCTCCAGGATGCGCGAGACCTGGTCCGACAGGCCGCCCAGCTTCACCGGCGCGCCACCACGGCGAGCGCCACCGCTTCCGCGAGGCGGATGCCGTCGATGCCGGCCGACATGATGCCGCCGGCGTAGCCGGCGCCCTCGCCACCCGGGTACAGCCCGCGCGTGTTGACGCTCTGGAAGGCGGCGTCGCGGCCGATGCGGACCGGCGAGGAGGTGCGCGTCTCGACCCCGGTCATCACCGCCGCTGGCATGGCGACGCCCGCGACCTGGCGCGCGAACGCCGGCAGCGCCTCGCGGATCGCCGCCACCGCGAACGGCGGCAGGCAGCGCGCGAGGTCGGTCGGCCGCACGCGCGGGCGGTACGACGGCGCCGCGTCGCCGAGGTCCGCGGAGGGACGGCCGGCCAGGAAGTCGCCCACCAGTTGCGCCGGGGCCGCGTAGCCACCGCCGCCGGCCGCGAACGCAAGCTCCTCCCAGTGCCGCTGGTAGGCGATGCCGGCCAGCGGGCCGTCCGGGTAGTCGGCGGGCGTGATGCCGACCACGATGCCGGCGTTGGCGTTGCGCTCGTTGCGCGAGTACTGGCTCATGCCGTTGGTGGCGAGCCGCCCCGGCTCCGAGGCGGCGGCGACCACGGTGCCGCCCGGGCACATGCAGAAGCTGTAGACCGAGCGCCCGCCCGCGCAATGGTGGACCAGCTTGTAGTCGGCCGCCCCCAGCGCCGGGTGCCCGGCCGCCGGGCCGAACCGGGCGCGGTCGATCACCGATTGCGGGTGCTCGATGCGCACGCCGATGGAGAACGGCTTGGCCTGCATCGCGACGCCGCGGCCGTGCAGCATCGTGAAGGTGTCGCGGGCACTGTGGCCGATCGCCAGCACGACGTGTTCGGCCGCGATCCGCTCGCCGCCGGCCAGCACCACGCCCCGCATCCGCCGGCTATCGTCGAGGTCGATGTCGGCGACCCGCGCGCCGAAGCGGTACTCGCCGCCCAGCGCCTCGATCGTGGCGCGTATCCGCTCGACCATGCCGACCAGGCGGAAGGTGCCGATATGCGGCTTGGCGGCGACCAGGATTTCCTCGGGCGCCCCGGCGCGGACGAACTCGTCCAGCACCTTGCGCCGCAAATGGTTCGGGTCCTTGACCCCGCTCCACAGCTTGCCGTCGGAGAAGGTGCCGGCGCCGCCTTCGCCGAACTGCACGTTGCTCTCGGGCTGCAACACGCCGCGCCGCCACAGGCCCCAGGTGTCGCGGGTGCGCTGCCGCACCGGCGTGCCGCGATCGAGGATCAGCGGCCGGAACCCCATCTGCGCCAGCACCAGCCCGGCGAACAGCCCGCACGGCCCGGCGCCGATCACCACCGGCCGCAAACCGCCGCCGGGCGCCTCGGCCACCAGGCGGTAGGAGGTGTCCGGCGTCGCCACCACCCGTGGATCGCTGCGCGCCAGC